>DASTDQ010000220.1:0-2707 GCA_035710305.1 Vicinamibacterales bacterium
AACCACACGCGGCGGCCTCTAGGCCCGATTCGGGCCGTTTTGTCTCTCTCTCTGGAGTGGGCCCCTCGGGCCGGACTGTGGATCGGCGTGAAATAAGGACCCCGCTGAAGGGGTGATCGGCGTCCAATCGGGACCCCGTCGGCATCGGGTCCCAGAGTGCTCCCGTGATCACGGGAGCCGGGTTCAGGATGCTGGTCGTGGAGACGATCGCGAAGATTCGTCGCGGGTACTTCGTCCATGGTAAGGCGATCAAGGCGATCAGCCGGGAGCTGAAGGTCTCGCGCAAGGTCGTGCGGAAAGTGATCCGCTCGGGCGAGACCGCATTCGTCTACGAGCGGAGGGTGCAGCCGCAGCCGAAGTTGGGTCCGTGGCGCGAGGAGCTGGAACGGCTTCTGGCGGCGAACGCGGCGCGGGCGAACCGGGAACGGCTGACACTCGTGCGGTTGTTCGAGGAGTTGCGCGCTCTCGGCTACTGCGGCGGCTACGATGCGGTGCGGCGCTATGCGGCCCGATGGCGGCGTCAGCAGAGCGCGCCGACCTCAGCCTTCGTGCCGCTGAGCTTCGCGCCCGGCGAGGCCTACCAGTTCGACTGGAGCCACGAGATCGTCGTGCTCAAGGGCGTGACGACGACCGTGAAGGTGGCGCACCTGCGGCTCTGCCACAGCCGGATGCCGTTCGTGCGGGCGTATCCGCGCGAGAGCCAGGAGATGGTGTTCGAAGGCCACGATCGGGCCTTCGCGTTCTTCAAGGGGACCTGCACGCGCGGGATCTACGACAACCTGAAGACCGCGGTGGACACCGTCTTCGTCGGCAAGGAGCGTGCCTACAATCGCCGGTTCCTGCAGATGTGCGGGCACTACCTGGTGGAGCCGGTCGCCTGTACCCCGGGCGCCGGCTGGGAGAAGGGCCAGGTCGAGAACCAGGTCGGCGTCGTCCGGCGGCGAATGTTCACACCGCGCCTGCGCTTCGAGAGCTACGACGAGCTCAACGCCTGGCTGCTCGACCGCTGCATCGCCTGGGCCAAGGCGCAGCCGCATCCCGAGGTTCGCGACCGGACGATCTGGGAGATGTTCGAGGCCGAGCGGGCGAGCCTGGTGCCCTATGCCGGACCGTTCGACGGCTTCCACGCGGTGCCCGCCACGGTCTCCAAGACCTGCCTGGTCCGCTTCGACAACAACAAGTACTCGGTCGCGGCGGGTGCCGTCGGCCGGCCGGTCGAGATCCGGGCCTACGCTGACCGGATCGAGCTGCGCCAGGATGGCCGCGTGGTCGGCGAGCACCGCCGCGTCTTCGGCCGCGGCCAGACCGTGTACGATCCCTGGCACTACGTGCCGGTGCTCGCCCGCAAGCCGGGCGCGCTCAGGAACGGCGCCCCCTTCAAGGCCTGGCTGCTGCCGGCGGCGCTCGAGCGGGTGCGTCGCAAGCTCGCAAGGACGCCCGGGGGTGACCGCCAGATGGTGGCCATCCTGAGCGCCGTGTTGACCGACGGCCTCGCCGCCGTCGAGGCAGCCTGCGCCGAAGCGCTCGCCGCAGGCGTCCACTCGGCCGACGTCGTCCTCAACATCCTCGCCCGGCGCCGCGAGCTCGGGCCGCCGCTCACCATCACCACGCCGGACGCGCTCCGGCTGTGCTGCGAGCCGGCGGCCGACTGCGCGCGCTACGATCGCCTCAGGAGGGCCATCTGATGGAGCGTTCCGAGATCCTGGCCGCAATGAGTGGCCTCAAGCTGTTCGGCATGCAGGCCGCCTACGACGAGGTCGTCGCCACCGCGGTGAAGCGCCAGCACGAGCCGCAGCGGATCGTCGGCGAGCTGCTCGCCGCCGAGCTGAGCGAGAAGCACGCGCGCTCGATGAGGTACCAGCTCACGATCGCCAAGCTGCCCTTCGCCAAGGAGATCGACGAGTTCGCCTTCGCCGACACGCCGGTCAACCAGACGCTGGTGCGCGACCTCGCCGGCGGCGGCTTCCTGGCACAGCAGCGCAATCTGGTCCTGGTCGGCGGCACGGGCTCGGGCAAGACGCACCTCGCTGTCGGCATCGCTCGCGCTTGCATCCGCAGCGGCGCCCGCGGCCGCTTCTTCAACGTCGTCGACCTGGTCAACCGGCTCGACGGCGAAGCCCGCAACGGCTACCAGGGCCGCCTCGCCGACCGTCTCTGCCGCCTCGACTTCGTGATCCTCGACGAGCTCGGCTACCTGCCCTTCGCCCAGACCGGCGGCCAGCTGCTCTTCCACCTCGTCAGCCGGCTCTACGAGCGCAGCTCGGTGATCGTCACCACCAATCTCACCTTCGGCGAGTGGCCCTCTGTCTTCGGTGACGCCAAGATGACCACCGCCCTGCTCGACCGGCTGACCCACCACTGCGACATCGTCGAGACCGGCAACGAGAGCTGGCGCTTCAAGCACCGCGCCTGATCCGGCCCCCTCCCAAAGCGGCCTCGCGGGCGAACTCGTCGCTCCGCCTACGGCTCCGCGTCGACTACGCCCGCGCCCCCCACCTCACCCGCAGAGGGGTCCCGATTGCAAGCCGATCCAGGGTCCCGATTCCGTGCCGATTGACAGCTCGGTCCACTGGTTGAGGTGCATGCGCCGGAAGGCGTTCTGAGCGCCGGGCAGCGCGATAGCCTCATCGGCCTTGCGTGCGAGATCGTCCTCCTTGGGCGGATAGAATTTTTCGAACTCACGTTCGAAAATGACCAGTCGTCGCCT
>DASTDQ010000221.1:0-2218 GCA_035710305.1 Vicinamibacterales bacterium
GCCCTGCGAGGTCGTGATGGCCCACGTGGAGTACTCCGTCATGCCGACGAAATAGAAGTTGTCGAAGACCTTGACCGGTTCGGCGTGCCACGACTCCCGAGGGGGAGGCCCCGGCGGTCCGCCGCCGCGCCGGGCACCGCCACCGCGGGCGGCCGGCGTCGCAGCAGGCGCAGACGCGGGACACAGCCTCGTGACCATGCCCGCATGCTCGGTCCCTGCCGCGGCCCTGGCCGCCGCGATGTGCTTCTCCACTGCAGCGGGCGCCTGCGCCGCCGCGAGCGAACCCAGAACACCGAACCCCGAACCGAGTACGAGAACACGAACCCCGAAACTGAACACGAACCGAGAACCGAGAAACGAGAAGTGTGAACGACGCATCTCTACTTCCTCCTCGGTCTGTAGACGTGCGTGCTTTGCCCGAAGAACACCTCGGCGCTCTCCATGACCGTCTCCGACAGCGTCGGGTGCGGATGGATGACGAGCTTGAGGTCTTCTGCCGTGGCGCCCATCTCGATGGCCAGCACGCCTTCGGCGATGAGCTCCCCCGCTCCGGATCCGGCAATGCCCACGCCGAGAATGCGCCCGGTCTTCGGCTCGACCAGGAGCTTGGTCAACCCCTCCGGCCGATCGACCGTAATCGCGCGGCCCGACGCCCCCCACGGGAACTTGGCCACTTCGAATTCGGTTCCCGTCGCCTGCGCCTGCGCTTCGGTGAGGCCGCACCAGGCGATTTCCGGATCGGTGAACACGACGGCCGGGATCGCCTGCGGCTCGAACACGGCCTTGTGACCCGCAATCGCCTCGACGGCCACGCGCGCCTCGTGCGACGCCTTGTGCGCCAGCATCGGCTCACCGGCCACGTCGCCGATCGCGAAAATCGTGGGTTCCGCGGTCCTGCGCTGTCCGTCGGTCTCGATGAAGCCCTTCGCGTCCACCTTCACGCGCGTCGTCTCGAGGCCCGGAATCTTCGAGTTCGGCCGTCGTCCCACGGCGACGAGCACGCGGTCGAAGGTCTGCTCTTTCTCGGCCGCCTCGCCCTCGAAGGTCACGCGAATGCCGCGTCCCTCCTCGGCGACCTTCACGACTTTCGTGTTGAGCATGATCGAGGCGAAGAGCTTCTTCAGCCGTTTCTCGAGAACGCCGACGAGATCGCGATCGGCCCCGGGCAGCAGGCCCGACGTCATCTCGACGACGGACACCTTGCTGCCGAGCGTTGCATACACCGATCCGAGCTCCAGGCCGATGTAGCCGCCGCCGACGACGAGCAGCGAGCCGGGAACGTCGGGAATCTCGAGGCCGGAGGTCGAGTCCATCATGCGGGCGGACTCGAGCGCGAGCGACGGTATCCGCGTCGGGTGCGAACCGGTCGCCAGGATGAGGTGCTGGAACTGCAGATCGGTCGAGCCGGCCTCGCCCGCCACCCTGAGCGATGCCGGGCCGGTCAGCGTCGCGCGGCCCTGCAGGTACTTCACCTTCCGCAGTTTCGCGACGCTGCCCACGCCGGACGTGAGCTTGTCCACCACGCCCTGCTTGAACGATCGGAGCTTGTTCACGTCAACCGAGGGCTCGCCGAAGCTGACCCCCCAGTTGGCCGCATGGCGCGCTTCGTCGATTACTTTCGCGACGTGGAGGAGCGCCTTCGAGGGAATGCATCCCCGGTAGAGGCAGACGCCGCCCGGATTCTTCTCTTCGTCGATGAGCGCGACCTGCATGCCGAGGTCGGCCGCGTAGAACGCGGCTGCGTACCCGCCGGGACCCGCGCCGAGGACTGCTACTTGTACCGAATCCGCCATCAGCCAACCAGTGAAAGAAGGAAGGGTTGCTCGATCGCGTCAACGACCCACCGGAGGAAGCGCATCGCATCCGCGCCGTCGATCACGCGATGATCGTAGGACAGCGCCAGCGGCAGCGTCAGACGGGGCCGCCACGCGTCCTCGCGTCCCTCGTCAAGCTCGGGACGCCCTGAGCTTGTCGAAGGGCGCCAGACGGGCTCGATCGCCGCCCGCGAGACGCCGAGGATCGCCACTTCGGGCCAGTTCACGATCGGCGTGAAGTAGGTGCCCCCGATGCCGCCGAGATTGGAGATCGTGATGCCGCCGCCGCTCATGTCCTCGAGCGAGAGCTTGCGATCGCGGGCGCGCTGCCCCGCCTTGTGGAGCTCCACGGCAATCTCGGTGAGGTTCTTGCTGTCCGCGTTGCGGATCACCGGGACGAGAAG
>DASTDQ010000222.1:0-3448 GCA_035710305.1 Vicinamibacterales bacterium
GAGCGCGTGCCCGCCACGAAGACGACGTACTGCTTTCCGCCGACGGCGTACGTGATGACGCCGCCGCCAGGAGCGCCAGGCAGATCGCTGCGCCAGAGGATCGTCCCCGTTTCGGCATCGAACGCGTACGCGCGCTTGTCCATGTCGCCGGCGAACACGAGCCCGCCCTTCGTCGGCGTGACGCCCGACACCACGGGGGCACCGGCGCGGACGCGCCATTTCACCTGCCCGCTGTCGGCGTCGACGGCCGTCACCCATCCGGCCCAGTTGAGATCGCGCACGCCGAACTGCGCCGAGAGCTGAGTGCCCGTCCACGCCTGACCCGGCTTCTTGGCGAGCTCCGACGGATCGAGCGTCACCGTCACGCACCAGTCCACGGTCCCGCTGTAGAAGAAATTCGTGTCGGGACTGTAGGCCGGGCCGTTCCACTCGGTCCCTCCAGCGGCGCCGGGGCAGAAACGCGTGGGTGTCGTCGACAGCGGCGCGTTCTCGTTCTCGCGAGTCGTGACCGGCGTGGCGTACAGCTTCTTGTCCGTCGCCACATCGTAGGCGTGCAGCAACCCGTCCTTCGGCGCTCCAGCGACGATGCGCTTGCCGCCCCTGGTGGTCACGAGCACGGGTGCGGCGGAGAGGTCCCAGTCGTGAAAATCAGCGGGCACCAATGAATAGTGATTGCGATAGATGCCCGTCTTGGCGTCGAGCACCAGCACCGAGTTCGTGTAGAGGTTGTCGCCGGGACGAACGTCGGTCGCGAAATCGGGAGCTGGATTGCCGGTGGGCAGATACAGCAAGCCACGCTGGGTGTCGAGCGAGTAGCTGGACCAGGTTCCGCCGCCGGTGATCGGGACGCCGGGCTCGTTGCCCCACGTGACCTTCGCCTGCGCCTGCATCTTCTCGTTGCCCGGCTGCGGCGCGTCGGTGGGCACGGTGTAGGTCTCCCACAGCACTTTGCCCGTTCCCGCGTCGAGCGCGTACATACGACCCTTCACTCCGTACACGTCGCCTCCCGCCGTGCCGATGAACACCATCCCGTTCCACGCGATCGGCGCCGACGGAACACTCTCGCCCTTCTCACGGTCGGCAAGGCGCGTGGTCCAGAGCCTCTTGCCGGTTTGCGCGTCGTACGCGGCCAGGTCGCCGTCCGGCGTCCCTCGAAACAGCCGTCCGTCGAGGTACGCGGCGCCGCGATTGACGGCCAGCCCGACCGAAGGACCCGGCTCGCGGACGCGCCATTTCGGCTGGCAGGTCGCCGCGTCGAGCGCAAGGATCTCGCGGTCCGTCGTGGCGTACAGCGTGCCGCCGATCACGATCGGGCCGGTCTGGAAGTTGGTGTCGACCTCGAGGTCGTAGACGCACACCTGCCGCAGGCGGGACACGTTGGTCCTGTCGATCTGATCGAGCGGCGCATAGCGCTCGGACGTGAACGTGCGGTTGTAGCTCGGCCAGTCCACCGCCGTGGTCTGTCCCGTCAGGTGGGCGGCGACGCACACGCTGACAGCGAGCGCCGCAGCGGCGACGCGAATGGACCCGTGCGAGCGGACACTGTGAACCCCCATCGACGTCCTCCTCTGTAAAGAGCAGAGTCTACCGCCACTGGCCGCTGGCCGGACGATCTGCCGCGAGCGCCGGACCTGCTTCCGTCTGCTAAGCTACGCTCATGAAATCAGCACTTACTGCCGCATTCGTCCTCAGTGCCTGTGTGTCGTTCGCCCAGGCCCCCGGGCCCAGGGGGGACCTGATCAGGACGACCCTGCCGCTCGATGGCGCGCCGAAAGCGATCCCGGGCCCGTACAAAGTCATGTCGGAGCCCGCGCTCGGCTCGCCCGGCCACGTCGTCTTCCGTCCGGAGGATCTCGGCAGATTCCCCGGCAGGGACAAGCTGCCGGTGATGGCGTGGGGCAACGGCGGCTGCGCCATCAACAGCGCGCGCTACTCGGGCTTGTTCACGACGATCGCGTCGCACGGCTTTCTGGTGATCGGGAGCGCGCCGGAGCCGGGCGCCGCGACACGGCAGCAGAACGCCGACGATCTGCGCAAGGCGATCGCGTGGGCGGAGAAAGAAAACGCGCGCGACGGCTCGCCGCTCAGAGGCAAAGTCGATCTCGAGCACGTCGCCGTGATGGGGCAGTCGTGCGGAGGATTTCTCTCCATCGCGCTGGGCTCGGACCCTCGCGTGAAGACCATCGGCGTCTTCAACTCCGGCGTGCAGCGCGCCAGGCCGGACTCGAACGACGACGCGCTGCAGAAGGTCCACGGTCCCGTGCTGCTCGTCAACGGCGCCGAACGCGACCTCCTCACGCCCGCGTCGCTCACGACATTCGAGCTGATCAAGAACGTGCCGGCGTTCTACGGCGCCCGCCACGGCGCGGGCCACACGGCTACCGTGGATCACCCGGGCGGCGGCGAATATGCGAACGTCGCGTCGAACTGGCTGCTCTGGCAGTTCAAGAACGACAAGAAAGCGGCGGCGATGTTCGTCGGCGACCAGTGCGAGCTCTGCACGAACAGCAATTGGGACGTTCGCGCGAAAGGATACAAAGACGCGCGTAATGAAGGCCCGTCGGGGACCTTCGATCGCGGCAGCAGTCAGCAGGCGTGGCAGCACGCCAACTACAAGACGACGCTGTCGCAGTGCAAGAACCCGCCGCAGCCGTTCGCGATTCCGAGTGCGGGAAACGCGGCGACGGCCACTGCTGCGCCGCCTGAGCCGCTGCTGCCGCCGACGTCGTCGATTCCGGGAGTGCTGGAGGCGGTACAGAGCTGGAAGGTCGTCTGGTCGTGGCAAGGCAACAACGCCGACGGCCCGATCGCCGGCGAGAACGGCACGATGCTGTTCGCGAACAACGACGCGGGCAACGTCATCCAGTTCGATCCGGCGACCAACCTCGCGAAGGTCGCCTACGGCAACGTCAATACCGCGGGCGCCGTCTCGCGCAGCAAGAACGGCGCGCTGTTTGTCGCCGAACGCGGACTCGGCGGCGGCATCGCGCAGCTCGAACCGCAGCGCCGGATGCTCGCGAACACGTTCAACGGCGAGCCCCTCGAATGCATCGGCGGCGTGATCAACGATCTCACGGCCGACGCCAGCGGCGGCGTGTACTTCTCCGTCACGGGCGCGAGAAACAGCGGCGTCTTCTACGCCAGCCCGAAAGGCGTCGTCTCCCAGTACGGGAAGGACGTGCCGGCCGCCAACGGCATCATTCTGAGCCCCGACGAGAAGACGCTGTATGTGACCAATGGTGCGACCGTCTTCGCCTTCGACGTGAACGCCGACGGCTCGCTGACCAATCAGCGTGAGTTCGGGAAGCTGCAGGGCGGCGAGGGCGGCGACGGATCCGCGGTCGATCAGCAGGGACGGTTGTACGTGGCGACGGGCAGGTCGGTGGACGTGTTTGCGGCCGACGGCAAATTCCTCGGCACGATTCCGGGTCCGCAGGGCCTGCACGGC
>DASTDQ010000223.1:0-7116 GCA_035710305.1 Vicinamibacterales bacterium
AGAACGCGCTCCAGAGCGTAGCCCCCGATCGAAGCCTCGCTCCACGGGACGACGAAGCCTCTTGGCGGAGCACCGAGAACCGTCAGACCGATTTCGCGTGGCGAGCAGCGCGCCTCGAGCGCAACCATCGACCTGACCGCAGATGCGAGCGCTTCAGCGGCAGAACCAATCAGCCGCTCCCGCTGAAGACCAGCCTCCCACCACGATGGCAACAGGAGATCGGCCTGGGATACACCGGCGAACACGAGCGGACTGTCGCCGAGGTGCGCCGCCAGTCTGCGGATCATCGCCAGGCCCTCTTCGCCCTGCCATTCAGACGAGGGCCTGCCGCTGCGATCGGCGATGACGCAGACCGAGCAGCCGGCGACCCTGGCGCGATCGCTCGTTCCTTCGAGGCGTGTGTGAAACCCTTCGATCGCTCCCGCCTGCTGGATGTCGAGCGCCTTTCCCGATGCCACACCTGCGGCGTCGTCGATGAGAACGACCCGTGCCACACGCTCGCCGCTCGCGAGCGCGTGCGCGACAGCCCCGCCGAGATCCCCGGCCCCGATGATGCAGACGGTCGACATGAGTTGCTGGAGTATTCTAGCTAGCTGGAAGGTCGTGGCTGGTAGCCGGTAGATGCAACTCTCAGGAAAGGTCGCGTTCGTCACGGGTGGCTCGCGGGGTATTGGTCTGGCCACGGCCAAGGCGCTGATCGGGCAGGGAGCTTCAGTGGCGATCACGGGAACCGATCAGGCGCGGCTGAACGGGGCGGCGTCGGAGCTTGGCGCCAACGCGCTGGGCATCCGCGCCGATGTACGGGATTACCCGCAGGTCGAGCGTGCGATCTCGACGGCGGTGTCCCGGTTCGGCGGCCTCGACATCCTCGTCAACAACGCCGGCGTCGGCGTGTTTCGGCCGGTGGCCGAGACGACCGTCGATGAATGGCGCAACGTCATCGACACCAACCTGAGCGGCGTCTTCTACTGCTGTCACGCCGCCCTGCCGCACCTGAAGGCCCGCGGCGGAGGGTGGATCATCAACATCAGCAGCCTGGCCAGCAAGAACGCGTTCGTGAACGGGGCGGCGTACTGTGCGTCGAAGTCCGCGCTGAACTCGTTCTCCGAGGCGCTCATGCAGGAAGTGCGCTACGACGGCGTGCGCGTCGCCTACGTGCTGCCGGGCTCGGTAAACACCGGCTTCGGGGGGCTTTCGAACACGAAGTCGCAGTGGGCCCTGATGCCGGACGACGTCGCGGAGGTCATCGTCGATCTGATTGCGCACCCGTCGAGGAGCCTTCCCAGCAGAGTCGAGATCCGGCCCGCGCAGCCGCCACGGAAGTAGGCCGTTCACAGTTCACAGCAGGCAGCGGATGCCCAGAGACGCCTTCGACAAGCACCACGACGAACTCGAGAAGCACGAAACGATGATGGGGCAGGCGCGCGGCCGGCTGGCCGTGGCGCTCGACCTGCTCACCGACGCGCTGGCGATGGTGGGGCAGCACGGGGTGTATTGCCAGAGCGCGCGGTCGCCCGGGCGGCCGGCGCTGGACATCGCGATGGTGATCGAGCAGATCGGCGACGCGAAAGAGCTCGTGCAGAGCGTGATCGACGCCGAACGCGCATGAGCTCGCCGGCGCCCGCTCCGATTGGCGTCGTCGCGCACTACAACCTCCTCGAGCGGCTCGAACCGGCGGGGCCGGGCGATCTCTATCGCGCGCGCGACACCCGCCTCGGGCGGACGGTCGCCGTCCGGGTGCTGCCGGCGGACTTCGCGTCCGACCGGCGCTCGCTGATCGAGGGCGCGCGGGGCCTGAGCGCGCTGTCGCATCCGAACACGACGGCGCTGTTCGACGTCGGCGAGCACGAAGGCCGCGTGTACCTCGTCTTCGAGTTTCAGAAAGGACAGTCGCTCCGCGCGGAGTCGGCGGGCCGCGCGATGAACGTCCGCCGCGCGGTCGAAGTGGCGATTCAGATCGCGGACGCCGTCGCCGACGCGCACGCCCACGGCTTCGGGCACGGCGGGCTCAGCCCCGACTCGGTCGTCATCAGCGCGAAGGGACGCGCCAAGATCCCCGCCTTCGAGCTCGCGTCGCAGAGCGGGTTCAATCGCAACGGCAACGACGGCCGCCTGATCGACTACGACGCCCCTGAGGAGGCTCGCGGGGAACGACCTGACGATCGCTCCGACGTCTACTCGATCGGCGCCATCCTCTACGAGACGCTCACCACCCGTCGTCCGCTGCACCGGGGCGCGTCGGCCCCGAGCGCGTCGAACCCGAAGGTGCCGACGGAGATCGACGACATCGTGCTGAAGGCGCTGGCCCCCAACCCCGACGCGCGATACCAGAGCGCGGTCGCGTTTGCCGGCGCGCTGCGCGGATCGATCGCCGTGCTCGACGCGCTCGGCGTGGCCGGCGAGGAAGAGGAGCTGGTCCAGGCTCAGTCCACCAGCGTCGGGCGCGTTGCGGCCATGGCTGGCGTCATGCTGCTCGTGGCGGCCGCGTTCGTCTGGTGGTTTTTCATGCGCTCGTGAGGATCTCGCCCAGACCGTCCGAGAACGCCGATCTCGCCAGCACCTGATCGATCCCCGCCCGCCGCGCCGCCGCGATGGCGTCGGAGTCCACGTGCGAGACGTAGCCGAGCGTCCGAATCGTCTTGAGCGCGGGGTCGGCCTTCATGGCGGCGATCGCGTCCATGGGCGCGAGCCGCCCGCTGTTCAGATCGAATATCACGAGCGACGGCTGCTTCTCCCTGACGGTCGGCAGCACGTTGTCCTTCGAGCGTTCGAAGTACATCTCCACGCCCAGGCGCTTGGCCGCCGTCGAGATCTTGATCGAGAAGATCAGGTCGTCCACCACGCACACAATCATGTTGATAGGATAGTCGCATGATGCTCGAAGTCCGCGCCGTGGCTCCGTTCTACAAGAACGGCTTCGTCGTGGCGTGCGAGAAGACGCGCGAAGCGGTCGTCATCGACCCGGGCGACGAGGTAGACGAGCTCGTGGGCCTGGTCCGCGACCTGAAGGTTGACGTGCGGGCCATCCTGCTGACGCACGCCCACGTCGATCACGTGACGGGCGTCGGCCGCGCGAAGGAGGAGTACGGCGCGCCCGTCTACCTGCACGAGGACGATCTCTTCCTGTACGAGGGGGCCGTGAAGCAGGGCGCGATGTTCGGCTTCAGCGTCCGGCAGCCGCCCCCGGTCGACGTGTACTACGACGGCCGGCCAATCTCCTTCGGTGGGTATGTCGTCCACGTGCATCACACGCCGGGCCACTGCCCGGGAGGCGTGTGTCTCCAGATCGGGCCGCGAGGCGCACAGGGCGCGCATCTGTTCGTCGGCGACACGCTGTTTGCCGGCTCGATCGGGCGGACGGACCTGCCGGGCGGCAGCTACGACGTGCTGATGCGGTCCATTACCGGGGTGCTGTTTTCACTGGGAGACGAGTCGATCGTGCACCCCGGCCACGGGCCCGACACCACCATCGGGCAGGAAAAGCGAAGCAACCCCTTCGTGCTGGAGTACTTCGCCACGAAGGTCACGAAGACGAAATAGCCACGAAGATCACGAAGCCACAGTTATTCTTCGTGTCTTCGTGGCCTGATCTTCGTGTTCTTCGTGGCTAATCCGTCTCCCGCATCGCGACGAGCTCCACGCGCCCAACCCGCAGGCGGTCGCCCGGCGCGATGCGGGCCGTCTCGACCCTTGTGTCGTTGACGAACGTGCCGTTGGTGCTCTCGAGGTCGTGGACTTCGAGCTCGCCCCCCGGGAGCGCCGACAGGCGGCAATGGACCCTCGACACGAGCGCCGCGTCCACGATGAAGTCGGCGCCCGCCGATCGGCCAATGGTTCGGACCCCGCCGGGAAGAATCCGGAAGACTTTCTCGGGCACGCCCTCTGTCGAGGTCTTCAGAATCCACATAGTCAGGTCGAGGGCAACTTTCGGGCCCGCCCGCTCGTCAACACCCAATGCCGGCGACTCGAGCCGCCGACTTGGAAGGTCCGTCGATGAAGCACCGCGGCAAGCTCTTTCTCGTTCTCATCGCCATCCTCGTCCTCGGGGCGGCCGCATGGGGCTTCACAACCCTCGGCAGCGGCCGATCGAGCATCGACCCGTCGAAAATCGCCACGGTCGAGACGGGCACGATGGTGCGATCGGTGGTTGCGACCGGGAAGGTCCAGCCGATCACCAAAGTAGAGATCAAATCCAAGGCCAACGGCATCATTGAGCAGCTGCTCGCCGATGTCGATGAACTCGTCACGCCGGGTCAGGTCCTCGCCCAGCTGGACAGGGAGAATCTTACCGCACGCGTGCGGGAGGCCGGCGCCAACCTGCAGGCGGCCGAGGCGTCGCGCGAGGCGGCGATCGCCCAGTTGAAGAAGAACGAGATCGAGGCCGAGGCGCCGGACCTCGAGCTCGCCAGGCGCAACGCGGCGCGGGCCGAGCAACTGTTCTCCCAGAAGCTCGTCGCGGAGTCAGCGCTGGACGAGGCGCGCAGCGCGCTTCAGCAGGCCGAGAACCGGCAGCGGGCGGCAAGCGGCCAGCTCGTGATCTCCCGGGCCCGCGTCGTCGAGGCCACGGCCAACGTGGCCCAGGCGCGCGCGACCCTTGAGCGCGCCGAGGAGGAGCTGACCAACGCCACCATCCGGGCGCCCATCCGCGCCACGGTGCTGACGCGCGACGTCGAGGTCGGCAGCCCGGTCTCGTCGATTCTGAACCTGGGCGCGAGCGCGACGCTCGTCATGACGCTCGGGGACATCGACAAGGTCTTCGTGCGGGGGAAAGTGGACGAAGCTGACATCGGCCGCGTCCGCCTGAAGCAGGTCGCCCGTATTACGACCGAAACGTTTCCCGATCGCGTGTTCGAGGGGCGGATCACGCAGATTTCGCCCATCGGCGTCGAGAAGGACAACGTCACCACGTTCGAGGTGGAGGCGTCGATCGACAATCCGGCGAAGGAGCTCAAGGCCAACATGACGGCCAATGCCGAGATCATCCTCGACGAGTTCCCTGGCTCGCTCCTCGTGCCCGAGGCGGCGGTCGTCTACGACGCCCAGCGCAACCCCTCCCTCGATCTGGTCGATCCGTCCGCGCCAAGCGGCCGCAGGCGCGTGCCGGTAAAAGTCGGTGTCGGCAACGGTACGCGCATGCAGATCCTCGAGGGAGTGAAGGCCGGAGACCGCGTGGTGCTTCCGGGGTAGGTGGGCATAGAGAGCGCGCTTCAGCGCGCGCGAGTCGGCACTGGTCATGCGTGACATCCTGACGCAGGTGCTCGGGAACCTCCGGGCCAACAAGCTTCGCAGCTTTCTGACGATGTTCGGGATCCTGTGGGGCGTGATCTCCGTCGTCGTGCTCGCCGCCACCGGAGAGGGCTTCCAGCGCGGCAACCAGCACGTCCTCGAGGAGCTCGGGAAGAACATCGGCATCATCTGGGGCGGGCGGACGTCGCTGCACGCGGGGGGCGAGCGGGCCGGGCGTCAAGTCCACCTCACGCTCGGCGACGCCCGCGCGCTGGCCGGCGAGTCCGACATGATTGCGGTGGTCAGCCCCGAGATCCAGCGCAACGGTGTCAACGTGAAGAGCGCCTACAACGCCGCGGCGCTCGAGGTGCACGGCATCGAGCCGCAGTACCAGGAAATCCGCACGATTGACATCGAACGCGGGCGCCCGTTCCGCTTCACCGACGAAGAAGAGGCGCGGCGCGTGGCCATCATCGGCGCGGATGCGACCGCGCAGCTTTTCGGGACGCGCGACAGCATCGGCAAGCCGGTGTCGCTCAACGGGATTCCCTACGTCGTGATCGGCAGGATCCGCAAGAAGGACCAGGACAGCAGCTACAGCGGGCCGGACAACAACAAGGTGTTCATTCCCTTCGCCTCGGCGGCGCGCGACTTCCCCCGCGTCGATGTCCCGGCAGGGGTCCTGTCCAACATCATCGTGACGCCTCATCCGTGGGTGATCGCCGAGCTGCCGCGCGTGCTCGATCGGCGCACCGGCCGGATCGAGGACATCGACTGGCCGCTCCAGCGCGAGGTCCGGCGCGTGCTCGGTCCCCGCCACCGGTTCGACGCCGCCGACCTGAATGCCGTCCCGATGTGGGACACGACGCTCCAGACGCTGATGTTCGACCGCATGATTCAAACGATGAAGGACTTCTTCAGCGTCGTGGGCATCGTGACGCTCGCGTTGGGCGGGCTCGGCGTGATGAACATCATGCTCGTGGCCGTGCGCGAGCGGACGCGCGAGATCGGCGTGCGCAAGGCGCTTGGCGCCACGACGCGTCAGATTCAGAGGCAGTTCTTTCTCGAAGGATTCATCCTGACGATGTTGAGCGGCGCGCTGGGGTTCATCGCGGCGCTGACGCTGTGCGCCGCCGTGAACATGCTGCCGATGCCACCGCGCTTTCAGGGCATGGTCTTGACGTGGCAGGCGGGCGCCAGCGCGGTGGCGGTGTTGACGCTCATCGGGGTGGCGACCTCCACCTACCCGGCCCGGCGCGCGGCGCTGCTGCCTCCCGTCGAGGCGCTGCGGTTCGAACAATGACCGGCTGGCGGAAGTCCCGTCAGGTGCTGGGCGACATCGCGCGAGAGGCGATGGTGGGCCTGCTGCGCAACCGTCTGCGCGCCGGCCTCTCGATGCTGGGCATCTCATGGGGCATCGTCTCGGTCGTGATGCTGCTGGCGTACGGAGAGGGATTCAATCAGGCGCTCCTCCGAGGCTTTCGCGGCGCGTACGGCGACGGCGTCACGATCATGTTTCCGGGCCAGACGAGCATGCAGGCTGGAGGCGAGCGCGCGGGGCGGCGTGTTCGGCTGCGGCTGGCCGATGGCGAGGCCATCGGCCAGCTTCCATTCGTGAAGGCGTGGAGCCCGGAGTTCATTCAGAGCGTCACCGTGGCACGGGGCGCGAAGCAGGCCGGTTACGCGGCGCGGGGCGTCGCTCCTGCGTACGCGACGATCCGCACGCAGCCGGCGGCCTCGGGCCGCTTCATCGACGCCGAGGATGTGCGGCTGCAGAGGCGCGTCGTGTTCCTCGGCAGCGAGGTCGCGCTGAAGCTGTTCGGCAATCTGCCGCCCGTCGGCGAGACCGTCCGCATCAACGGAATGCCGTTCCGGGTGATCGGCGTGCAG
>DASTDQ010000224.1:0-11471 GCA_035710305.1 Vicinamibacterales bacterium
GGCCTTCACCACTTCGACGCCATCCATGCGTCGGGCCGCCAGCCCGTGATGGCGTTCTGGCACGGCCGCATCCTTCCCGCCACCTTCTACTTCCGCCGTCGCGGCATCGTGGTCATCACGAGCGAGAACTTCGACGGCGAATGGATCGCGCGCATCATCGAGCGGTTCGGGTACGGCACCGCCCGCGGCTCGACGACGCGAGGCGGACGGAAAGCCATCCTGCAGATGGTGCGTGACATGAAGAAAGGAAAGCCGACCGGATTCACCCTGGACGGGCCACGCGGGCCGGCGCGCGTCGCGCAGCCGGGCGCGGTGTGGCTCGCGTCGGCGACCGGCAATCCTCTCCTCCCGTTTCACCTCGAGGCGTCGTCGTACTGGAGCGCGCGCAGCTGGGATCGAACGCAGGTGCCGAAGCCGTTCAGTACGGTGGCGCTGGTGGTCGGGCAACCGATGGAGGTGGGAAAGGACGCCTCCGACGAGGCGCTGGAACAGGCCAGGCTCGAGGTCGAGCGCGCGCTCGCCGCCCTCGAGTCGCGCGCGCAGGCCCTGCTCGGTCATCGTGCGTAGCGGGTTCAGATCACGGCACCTGCACTCCGTTCTCGTTGTGATAGTGCCCGTGGACGGGATCCCAGACACGGGTTCCGCCGGAGCGTCCTTCGCGGTTGAACGATGCCACGCCGGCGGCAATTGCGGCGAGCACGGCGGCGCCCACGACGATCATCAGTACCCGTGCCGAGCGCCTCTCGTTCGACTTGGACTCGTGGCAGTGCTTGTACTTCTTGCCGCTGCCGCAGGGGCACGGCTCGTTTCGTCCAGGTTTGGCCATTCAGAACCTCCGACTCTGCGGCTTAGAGCGTCGATACGTCCGCCGATATGATCCCCTGACACGCCGAGCAGACGATGGCCCGGCCCCCGCGCGGCAACGGCGACGTGAAGCTGACCTGCGACCGCTTCAGGCGCAGTACCCGCAGGCTGCGAACCAGCTCGCGGCAGTGCGGGCACCGGGCAGGGAATTCGAGCGTGTACACGGCGCCGCCTTCCCACTCCGCCGGGATGGTCTCATCAGTCGCCGAAAGGTCGTAGACGTCGTCGTCCTCGTTCTGCGGCACCGCGACGAGGCAAAGCGGGCACTTGGTGGCGCCGGCCGGCAGTTTCTCGCCGCACGCGCTGCATGTGTCCATGCGGGGATTGTAGCGGGACTCGGACGTCCTTGCGCCGAATTCTCCGAAGCGGAAAGAATGGCGCCGTGGGGAGGTATCTCGCGCGGCGGCTCGCGCTTACCGTGCCCGTCCTGCTCGGAGTGGCGACGCTGGTGTTCTCGCTGATTCACCTGATTCCCGGAGACCCGGCGCAGGCGATGCTCGGCGCGACGGCCGCCGATGCCGACGTCGCGCAGCTCCGCCGGCAACTGGGCCTCGACCGGCCGCTCATCGTGCAGTACGTCTCGTTTCTGCAGGGCCTGCTGTTCGGTGATCTCGGTACCTCGCTGAGAACGGGGACGCCGGTGACCGTCGAGCTCCTGGGACGCATACCGGCGACGCTGGAGCTCGCGGCCGCGGCGATGCTCGTTGCCCTGGCCGTGTCGCTTCCGCTGGGCATCCTGGCCGCAATCCGGCGAGGAGGCCTCGTAGACCATCTCGCCATGACCGTGTCTCTGGCCGGCGCCTGCCTGCCCAATTTCTGGCTCGGACCGCTGCTCGCCATCGTCTTCGCCGTGGAGCTCGGATGGCTCCCGGTGTCGGGACGTGGACGCGTGGATCATCTCGTGCTGCCTGCGTTGTCGCTCGGCGCGGCGCTGGCAGCCGTCCTCGCGCGCATGACGCGGGCGTCGCTGGCCGAAGAGCTCCGCGAACCGTACGTCACGGCGGCTCGTGCCAGGGGAGCCTCGCCCAGCCGTGCGGTGCTCGTCCACGCATTCCGGAACAGCTTGATTCCCGTCGTGACGGTGGTCGGCCTGCAGTTCGGAGCCGTGCTCACGGGTGCGGTCATCACGGAGACAATCTTTGCGTGGCCCGGCATCGGGCGGCTGCTCATCCAATCGATCGGCTTTCGCGACTACCCGATGGTTCAAGGCTGCATCCTGCTCATCGCGACGACCTACGCCGCGATGATCCTCCTGACTGACCTGCTGTACGTCGCTCTCGATCCCCGGATCCGGTACTGATGACGAAGGCGGGTGGCATCATCGTGGGCCTCGCGGTTCTTCTGGCGGCCATCGGACCGTGGCTGGTGCCGTTCGATCCCTCGGCGCAGGACCTGTCGATGCGGCTTGAAGGGCCGACGGCACTTCACTGGTTCGGACTCGACGAACTGGGCAGGGACATTCTCGCGAGGCTAATCTTCGGCGCGCGCGTCTCATTGCTGGTCGGCCTGGTCGTCGTCTCGATTTCCGCAGCGGCGGGCACGGTGCTGGGCTCGATCGCAGGCTACTACGGCGGTCTCGTAGACGATGCGATCAGCCGGGTCATCGACATCCTTCTGGCGTTCCCGGGCCTGCTGCTCGCAATTGCCGTCGTTGCGGTCCTCGGACCGAGCCTGACCCACGTCGTCTTTGCCCTGTCGCTCATCGGATGGGTCGGCTATGCGCGCCTCGTTCGCGGGCAGGTGCTGCGCACGCGCGAGCTCGCGTACGTGGAGGCGGCAGTGGCGCTGGGTGCGTCCACGCCGCGGATCCTGATGCGCCACGTCGTGCCCGCCGCTCTCCCGGCGCTGACGGTCCAAGTCACGCTCGGCCTGGGAGGGGTGATCCTCTCCGAAGCCGCCCTGAGCTTTCTGGGCCTGGGTGTTCAGCCGCCGACTCCGAGCTGGGGGACGATGCTGAACTACGGCCGCGCGCATCTGCTCGACGCACCCCACCTGACGATCTTTCCCGGCCTTGCAATCGCCGTCCTGGTGCTTGGCTTCAGTTTTCTCGGGGACGGGCTGCGGGATTCGCTGACGAGCGACACGAGCTAGGGAGCCGTGGCGGGCCGTTCAGTCGGCGACCAGAGCCGCGTGACTCGCCGATGCGTCTCGCGCCGCCTGCGTGTGTCCGAGCCGTTCGGCCGCGTCGGCGAGGTACGCGAAGGCGGACGGGTCCACGGGACACTGCAGCGTCGCTCGTCGCAGCGCTCTTTCCGCCGCCGCGGGATCGCCGGACAAATACAGCGCCCGGCCGTAGAGCGCGAGAGTGCTACTGGTCGCGGTCGGCCAGGTTGCCGCCGGGGCGAGTGCCTCGATCGCCTTACTCAAGGCGATCCGGTCGCCTTGAGACTCCGCGACCTCGAGCCACACACGACCCAGCGCTGCATAGACGATCGCGGCGTCCGGATGGCGGTCGGCGGCCCGGCTGAGGGTGAGGACGGCGGCATCCCGCCGGCCGAGGCTCGCCTGGGCCAGTCCAACGCGGACCTGTCGCTCTGGGCGCGAAGGCTCGAGAGTCGACAAGGCCTCGAGCTGTTCGAGCGCCTTCAGCGGGTTCGAGGTCGTGTAGAGCGCGACCAGCTCTTCGCGCGCGGCCGTGAATGCGGGATCGACCTCAACGGCGCGCAGCAAGGCCCGCTCGGCCTGCGCCGGCTCCGTGTCCCGGAGACAGAGTCCGAGCATGTAATGGGCCTCGGCGAACCGCTGGTCCAGGCTGACCGCGCGTTGCAGGGTCTCGACGGCCCTCGGGAGATTGCCCGCGCGATAGTAGGCCAGGCCGAGCTTGTAGACGACGCGCGGCGCACGGTCGTCGAGTTCGAGGAATCGCTCGTAATCACGCGCGGCCTGCTCGTTCTGTCCCATCGCGCCGCGCGCATCGCCCAGAAGCTCGAGAGGCCGGGGGGAGGTCGCGTCGAGGGCGCTGGCCTCGGCAAGATCGCGGACCGCGGACGCGAACTCGCCCCTTCGCCGATAGGTGTCACCGCGCTTCAGCCGCGCGATCGTGGAATCCGGCTTCAGCGTCAGCGCTCCGGTGAACGCCTCAATCGCCTCGAAGGTCTGATCCCGGGCGATGGCCGCGTCGCCCGCCGCAATGAAACGCCTGTATTCACCCTCCTGCCGCGCGTTCAGCCAGACCAGCGGGACGGACGTGACCAGGGCGGTCACCCCCACGGCGGCGACAATGGAGCGATTCATCGGTGTCGATGGTAACGCCAATCAGGGCAGGGGGCAGGGGGCAGGGGGCAGGGGGCAGGGGGCAGGCGGCAGGCGGCAGGGAACCCCGGCCGTCCGGCGGGGTCTAATGGGCCAAGGACGGTGCTAAACTCATGGGAACACCGGTTTCCGGAGGTTTGGTGAAGCACGCTGGCGCTATCGGCTGGTCTGACGTCGATACGGCGGAAGCCGCACTCATCGAGCGTTGCAATACGGGCGACGAACGCGCCTGCGCCGACCTAGTCAATACCCACCAGCGGATGGTGTACACCCTGGCCATTCATCTTCTCGGGGACCCGGACGAGGCCCTTGACCTGTCCCAGGAGGTCTTCCTTCGAGTCTTTCGGACGCTCTCCAGTTTCCGGGGCCACTCCGCCCTGCGAACCTGGATCTACCGGATCGTCATCAACCAGGCGCGCAACCGGCAGCGGTGGTGGAGGCGGCGTCATCGCTCCAGCCAGGTGTCGCTCGACGATCACCTGAAGCAGTTTGGCGAGATTGAGTCCAAGAGCGAGGTGCTTCCGGATCGGCTGCTGGCCAGCAAGGAGACATCGGCGCTCATCTGGCAGGCGCTCGATCGCCTTCCGTTCGACCAGCGCACGGCACTGATCCTTCGCGAGGTGGACGGCCTGCGCTACGACGAGATCGCCTATTCGCTGGGCATCGCGGTCGGCACGGTGAAGTCGCGTCTGACGCGCGCGCGGCAGGCGCTGCGGGCGGAGCTTCTGGGGTTGCACGCATGAACACGACCCCGTACATCGGCTGCGACTACGCGCAGGATCGGCTCGAGAGCTTCGTGGACGGCGAGCTGTCAGTCGAGGAGCAGGTGGCTGTTGAAAGCCACGTGCGATGGTGCCAGACCTGCTCGGCCCGCATCGAAGACCTGAACCTGATCGGGGCGTCGGTTCGCGCGGGTTCGCAGGCGCTTCAGGGCACGGGCCATTCCGAGCCGGACCTCAACGCCGTGACGTCGAGCGTGCTGATGCGGATGGACGCCGAGCGAGGACAGTCGTTCCTCGTGCGCGTCCGCGAGCAGTTCTCCGACATGCGGCTCTTGTGGCCGGCCCTCGGCGCGACCGTGGCCGTCGTCCTGTGCGCCAGCGTGGCCGCCGAAGTGTTGAAGCGGGCCTTAATCGAGTACCCCGAGTCGGTGGCCATGAGGCTCGACGCGATGGCCAACCCCGGGTCCGAGATGAACCCGTTGAGACCGGACAACAACGCCTACGTCCATCCGTTCTTCGGAAAATTCGTGGACAGCGATCGGGCCGGCGGGATTTCGATGCCCCGTGTGCTCGACGACGGCTTCTTCGAGGGGATCGAAGACCGCGAGGCGATGTTCACGATGGCGACCGTGGTCGGCCGGGATGGCCGCATTGCCAACGCCGAGTTGCTCGTGTCCGAACGCAACGGCTCGGCCGAGAGAGCGCTGCACGCCAGCGACGTGGCCGTGCTCGACGCGGTACGCCAGTCGAGATTGACGCCGGCCCAAACGCCCGTCGGCCGGGCCGTTGCCGTCAACATGGTGTGGCTGTTCGTGGTGACCACCGTTCAAACGCCTGACGCGCAGCCGGCCGGCCGTGCCGCGCCGGTCACCGCGCGCGCCCGGAGGCTGCC
Source organism: Vicinamibacterales bacterium (assembly GCA_035710305.1). GTDB lineage: Bacteria > Acidobacteriota > Vicinamibacteria > Vicinamibacterales > UBA2999 > Gp6-AA40. The sequence goes on from DASTDQ010000224.1 coordinate 5,731, forward strand.
GGCGGTTGACGCCGTGGCGCCGGTCCCGCTCAACCAGCGATCCGCGCGGACCAGCCATACGCCGACGGCCTGACGGCCGTCTCACTTCACCGCGAGTCCTGGAGTTACTTCCCTGTTTCTCCGCGTACGCTCGACGTGTTGTTGAGCGCGTCGGTTGCGCGCAGGATGACGCCGCGCGAGGCGGCTTCGCCCTCGAGGATCAACTCGAACTGCTCGAAGCGCGAGTCGGCGATCCCGTCCCGGGGGTAGATCGCCTGCCACCTGTCGCCGTCGAGGGAGTAGTCCACCTTCTGCACGGACGAGTGCGCGTCCCTGACATCCAGCGTGATGACGGCCCGCCCGTTCTCGCGGCGGGAGGCGGTGACGGTGATGACGGGCGGAACGTTGTCGACCTCGAACGAGGCGCTCTCCCGGCTCCCGTTGAGCGCCGTGGAGGGAGAATTCGACCGCGCATCGGAGGCCACGACGCGGACCGTGTAGCGCCCGTTGGGTACCGACGTCGTGTCCCAGACGAGAATCTCTTCAGTGACCGCGCGCTTGAGCAGCTTCCAGGATGTATCGCCCTCCTGGCGATAGAAGATGTCGTAGCTGAGATCGTCGCCGTTGTCGTCTTCAGCCCGCCAGACGAACGTCAGCAATCCCTTCTCGTACGTGCGTCGTCCCAGCGCCGGCGACGAGCCCGCCTGTGCCTGGCTGCCCGGTCTCTCCGGCGTCCCGCCTTCGAAGCCGGCGATCTCGGGATCGTTCGGAAACGGGCGCTGAAAGACCGTGCCCGGAGGATGAATCGTGATGCTGCTGACGCGCGGCCTCTGGTTCCTGGGAAGGTAGGCTGCCGTCACGGACGTCAATACCGGCGCGTCGCCACGCCCCCCGGTAAACCGGGCGCGCCACTGCAGGTATCGCGCGCGAGGGCTGGCAATCTGGCTGCCGTCGCGATCGGCGTAAGCCGCGCTCCAGTCGCTCCAGGTTTCGTCAGGCGGGTTCGTGTTGCCCGAGCGCGTGACGATGTCGATGCGGCCGCCCGCGGGCGCATTGCCCACCCACTTGATCGTGCCCCAGAGAGCGACGGTCTGCGCGTCGCGCACGTCGGAGGTGTAGGTCCCCACGTCGGCGCGCGCGGCCGACAGCCGGACAATCTTTCCCGGATTCGACGTCGCGACGACCACGCGCCCCTCGGATTGCGGAAGCAGGCTCGTCACCTGTTGAGCGTTGGCTCTCGCGATGAGCGTCGGCTGGTACGGATCGCCGGAGAGCCGGTAGATCTTTCCGGCGCCGCCGGTCGCCAGCAGGATCGTATCTGTCGGCTCGATCGCGATGTCGTACGGCGTGTCGGATCGAGATTCCCACAAGAGGTCCCAGGCTCCGTCAGGGGAAATGCGATAGAGCGCCCCGACCGGGCCGCCTCGCGCGGGAGTGGTTGGGGTCGAGGGCTGGCTGACCTGGGTATCGCCGGCAACGCCGACGGCAACCACCGTGATTTCAGTCGACACGCTGGGCGTGAGCGCAGGGGCTGGCTGGGCCTGGCCGGGCTGAGGCTGCGTGAGCGGAGCCGGCGGCCGTCCGCTGACAGCGGCGGCGTAAATGTTGCCGCGGGCGTCCAGCTTGAGCGTGCGAATCTCGTCGTGGCTCGACTCCAGGAGCACGAACGGCTTGCCGGATTGATCCAGCCGGAAGACGCGGCCGGGAGACTCGGTGCCCGCGAGCAGCTGGCCCTGGCGATCGAAGGCGAGCGTCATGGCGTGCGTCGCCTTGGTCGCGTAGAACTCGCTCCCCGTGCCGTTCGGCGCGATCTTGTAGATCTTGCCCTGGTCTCCGGTCGCGGCGAAGACGTTGCCGGCACCGTCAACGACGAGGCTCCAGATGTACCTGTCCGGCGGATCGAAGAAGACCGCGCTCGCGCCGCTCGCCTCGACCTTGTAGATCTTGCCGTTCGGTGAGGTGCCCACGTAGAGCCCGCCGCCGGGAACCAGCGCAAGCGCGTGGACCTCGAGTTCGTCCGCGTCGAAGAACACCGAGCCTTTGCCGGACGGGTCGATGCGATACACCTGGCCGTCGTTGCCGCTGCCGGCGTACATGGTTCCGTCGGGTGTTCCCAGCAGCGTCCAGACGAACGGCGCGGTCGTTTCGTACACCGGCGCGGACGTAGGGCCGAGGGTGAGCCGACCGAAGGTGTCTACGGCCAGGTTCTCGATCTCGCCGCGCAGGAATTCCGGCTCTGTCGAGACTTCCCAGAACGTGGGCCTCGCCGCGTACACCGTCGCGGCGACGCACAACGTGACGAGCACGAGTCCAGGTCGAGACACGTTCAGGTTGCGACCTTTGAGTCTTGAGTTTAGAGCTTTGAGTTTTGAGTCTTGCCTTACAGTCATTCTTCCAGTGGCACCGTCAGCGTCCGCGCTCCCGTGACGGCGTAACCCGCGGTGAGCTCCCATTCGCCCGTCAGCGCGCTCTGCAGCGGGCGGAAGCTTCCGCCGTTGCGTTCCGACTCCATCACGGCAAGCACGGACGAGGGGAGCGCCGCGAGCGGCTCTCCCTTGACGAGGGCTCCGCCGTCGCGCGTGATGAGCCGGACGTAGAGCCGGTTGTTCTTGCGCGCGTTGTTGAGCACGCGAATCATCTGCGGCAGTCCGGTCGACTGCATTGGTTGAACCTGGAACTCGCGCGCCTCCCACTGCGACAGCCGCGCCGCATCGGTGACCATGATCGTCACGTTCGTCTTCGCGTTGGCGGGAATGTCGATCGGAAGCGAGCGCGTCACCTCCTCGCCCCGGTATGTCCTGAGCAGGATGCGGAGATCCACCGAGGTGCCGGCCCTGACGCGCGCGCCGTCCACCCACACGCGCTCGATGGTGGCGCTCCGCGGCTGCTCGCTGGCTTCGATGTCAAGGCTCAAGCCTTCGAACTGCACATCCTCGAACGCGTTTCTCAGCAGGAGGTTGATCGGCGCGACGACCGACGCGGCCGCGCCCACCGAGGGCTGGTCGCCGGTGAAGAGGTCCTCGAAGGCGACGTCGGCGTGGTTCTTGACGCGGGCCGCTCCCCGCACGGAGTAGGTGCCGACGCCGTTCTGGCGCTCGTAGGAGGTCAGCGTGTTGAGAATCGCGACGTAGGCGAGCAGCGGCGTCAGCAGCTGATCGTTGACCATGCTCATCGTGAACTGCCTGCGCGTGCCGCGCTCGGCGCTGAGGGTCAGCGTGATCGGAATCATCGCGGGTCCCGGTCCGAGCGTGCCGGCGATGGTCGTGGCCCGGTCCTGCTGGACGATGCCGATGACCTCGCCGGTGCTTGCGATCTTCATCGAGCTCGACAGGCTTGGCAGCACCGCCAGGACCCGGGCGCGCGTCATCGGAAACTGCGTCGGCCCGAGGCCGTAGAACGGATGGCCGAACGCATAGACGCGGTCTCCGCTGACCTCGGTGACCGTGCCGGTCGCGCCCACCTCCAGGTCGCCGTTCATCAGCGCGACGCCGATCGGATCGCCCGGCCGCAGCGCGCGTCCCGAAGATGCCGCCGCGGACGGAGTCGGCGGGGCGGGAGAGAGGGTGGAACCGAGCTGGCCGCCGCCGCCGGCGACCACGGGGGTGAATCCCAGATCGCGGAACGCCGAGACGAGGGGATCGATCGCGGACTGCTCGAAGCCGCCGAAGTTGATCGGCGTGGCGATCGGCCGGAGCAGCGTGCCGATGCCCGCGTTCAGCGGCGCCCCGATGACGCGCACGTCGGCCGCGCTGTCGGCAAAAGGCCGCGCCCACGAGAAGGCCTGTCTCAGCGAGTCGCGAAGGCCGTCGTGCGTGACCGGCAGCGTCAGCGACGCGCGGGCGAGCGGCCGCCTCTGGCCCGGCAGCGTGGCATCCGCGAGCATCTCCTCGAACGGCGTGATGCCCGCGAGCGGCTCCTTCGAGAATTCACCGAGGGAATACGACACGGCGCCGAGCAGGCGGCCGTCGATGTAGACCGGGCTGCCGCTCATGCCCGCGAGGACGCCCGTGTTGGCGAGAGGACCGCCTTCGAGCCGCGCGAGGATCAGATCGCGCCGCGGGCCGATGCTGTTGTGCAGCACGCCGAGGATGTGTGCACGGAATTGCTCGATTTCCTCGCCCTGAAAGACCGTCCGGCCGATGCCGACCATGCCTGCCTTGACCTCGCTGACAGGGAAGGTCGCGGTTTGCGCCGGCAGCCCGGCGATCATGGCCGAAACCAGCAGAACCGCGAGGCCGATCAGGCGGATGCGCATCGGGGGGCTCGTAGTTGATGATACGGGTAAACCTCTGAAATCGCTAGGGTCCGGGCTTCGCGCGGTTGACAGAGGTGAGCGCTTGCGTTACTGTCCTTTCACCGGTCAGACATGACCCGCACCTTTAGCCCCTTTGTGCCGACTGCCGCCAGCGCTTACTGGTGGTGGTACGGATCTGCGGCTGAGGGGGCGACTGTGCACGTCTGAAGCGTTCGAACGACCGACAGACATTGACGCCCCTTCAGCCAAGGCTGAAGGGGCTTTTTTTTTGGTGACCATGTCGCTGCTCTGCGAAACCGTGACCGGCCGATCGATGGCCGACCTGATGCGCGCGCGGGACGCCGTCTCGCTCGCCGACATGGTGGAGCTCCGTTTCGACGGCGTGGTCGACCTCGATGTCGCCCAGGCCCTGCACGGACGCCGCCTGCCGGTCGTGGCGACGTGCCGGCCGCGCTGGGAGGGAGGCCGCTTCGACGGAAGCGAGGACGAACGCGGGCGGATCCTGAAGCAGGCCCTCGATCTCGGGGCGGAGCACGTGGATCTGGAGTGGCGGGCGATCGAGGGAAACGCCTCGCACGCGACCTTTGGCGATCTGATTCGCCGGGATCCGGCGCGCGTCGTCGTGTCGTCGCACGAGTTCGAGTCTCTGCCGGGGGATCTCGAGGATCGGGTTCGCGCGATGCGGGCCACGGGGGCCGGCACGATCAAGGTGGCCGCCACCGTCTCGCGGCTGGAGGAAACGCTGCGCCTCAAAACGATCGCGCACGACGGACCCACCGTCGCGGTGGCCATGGGCGAGGTCGGCGTTCCCTCGAGGCTGCTCGCCGCCCGCTTCGGTTCCTGCTGGACCTACGCCGGCGACGGTGTCGCGCCAGGGCAGGTCCCTGCCGCACGGATGATCGAGGACTACGCGTTCAGGCGCGTCGGGACGTCAACGCGGATCTTCGGCGTCGTGAGCACGAGCGCGCTTCAGTCGCTCTCTCCCGCGATGCACAACGCCGCGTTCGAGGCGGGCGGAATCGACGCGGTCTACGTCCCGTTCACCGTTCGCGCCTTCGACGATTTTCTGTCGTTCGCGTCGGCGATGAACGTCGAGGGGGCGAGCATCACCATTCCGTTCAAGCTCGACGCGCTTCGGGCCTCGCAGAACGGCGATGAACTGGCCAGCCGGGTTGGCGCCGCGAACACGCTACGCAGGCGGGACCGTCTCTGGGACGCCGCCAACACGGACGTCCCGGGATTCCTCGAGGCGCTCGATGCCGCGCTCGACGCGCCGCTCGACGGCATGCGCGCGGCGGTGCTTGGTGGCGGAGGCGCGGCCCGCGCGGTCGTCTTCGGGCTCATGTCGCGCGGCGCCCGCGTCACCGTCCACGCCAGGCGCGCGGAGCAGTCGCAGGAGATCGCGGCGGTGTTCGGGGCAACGCCGGGCCCATTGCCGCCAGCACCACGCACATGGGATCTGCTGGTCAACTGCACGCCGCTTGGCGGGCCGGGATTCCGGAACGTG
>DASTDQ010000225.1:0-5309 GCA_035710305.1 Vicinamibacterales bacterium
CGCCGCAAGGTCACCTCATCGTGTCGCATCAGACCATCCTCGTTCTCGACTTCGGCTCGCAGTACACGCAGCTGATTGCGCGCCGGCTGCGCGAGCTGTCGGTGTATTCCGAAATCGTTCCGTTCAACACGCCGCTGTCGAAGCTCGAGCAGAAGCGACCCGTTGGACTCATCCTTTCCGGCGGACCGAGCAGCGTGTCGGACGAAGGTGCGCCGGCATGCGACGCGCGCCTGTTCGAGCTCGGCATTCCTGTCCTGGGCATCTGCTACGGCATGCAACTGATGACGAGGACGCTGGGCGGCGAGGTCAGGCGCTCGGGCAATCGCGAATTCGGGCACGCGCTCGTCCGCGTCTGCCGCAATGGCGGCCAAGCCACTCATCCGCCGCCGCGGCTGTTTCACGAGGTGCCGTCGGAACTGCGCGTCTGGGCGAGTCATGGCGACGACGTGGCCGCCGTTCCGCCCGGTTTCGCCGTCGCGGCAACCAGCGCAACAGCGCCCATAGCGGCGATGGAGGCCCCGGAACGGCACCTCTACGCGCTGCTCTTCCACCCGGAAGTGGCGCACACGGATCACGGCGTTGCGATTTTGCGGAATTTTGCCTACGGAGAATGCGGCTGCACCGGCGATTGGACGATTTCGTCCTTCATCGAGGAGTCTACCGATCGGATCCGTCGCCAGGTGGGGGACGGCCAGGTGGTCTGTGGATTGTCCGGCGGCGTGGATTCGACTGTTGCCGCCATGATCATTCACGGCGCAATCGGCGATCGGCTGACGTGCATCTTCGTGGACAACGGGCTGCTGCGCTACGACGAAGCCAATCAGATCCAGAAGCGATTCCGCGACAAGCTGCGGCTGCCGCTCGACTTCGTTGACGCGAGCTCGCTCTTTCTGGACCGTCTCGCCGGCGTCGTCGATCCGGAGCAGAAGCGCAAGATCATCGGCGCGACCTTCATCGACGTGTTCGAGAAACGCGCGAAGGAGCTCGGCGAATTCGGTTTCCTCGCGCAGGGGACGCTCTACCCGGACGTGATCGAATCAGCGTCGGTGCACGGCCCGGCCGTCGTCATCAAGAGCCACCACAACGTCGGCGGACTCCCGGAGCGGATGAAGTTCGCCCTCGTGGAGCCGCTTCGGGATCTGTTCAAGGACGAGGTGCGGCGGGTCGGCCGCGACCTCGGGCTGGACCGCGAGTTCCTCGTGCGCCAGCCGTTTCCAGGGCCCGGCCTGGCCGTGCGCGTCGTCGGCGAGATTACGAAGCCCCGCCTCGACATGCTGCGCCTTGCCGATCGCATTGTTGCCGACGAGATCCGGCGCGCCGGCTGGTACGAGCGGCTCTGGCAGAGTTTCGCGGTCCTGCTGCCCGTCCAGAGCGTCGGCGTCATGGGTGATTCGAGGACGTACGAGTACACCATCGCCATCCGGGCAGTCGAAAGCCTTGACGGCATGACGGCTGACTGGGCGCGCCTGCCTCACGAACTGCTCGCGGCCATCTCGTCACGGATCGTCAACGAGGTTCGTGGTATCAACCGGGTGGTGTACGACATCTCATCGAAGCCACCGTCGACGATTGAGTGGGAATAGCGGAGATCATTGTTGATTCATGGATCTTTGATTGTTGATTCGTTGTCGATTGAAGATCCGCGATTGTTGATTGGAACCACGACAATCACGAATCAACAATCGACAGTCACCAACGAATCGACAATCACCAATCAAAGATCAGTAGATGTCTGAATTCGTCCACCTCCACCTGCACACGGAGTTCTCGCTGCTCGACGGCGCCTGCCGGATCGACGAGCTGCTGGACGAGGCCGTGAAGCTGAAGATGCCCGCGCTGGCTGTGACCGAGCACGGGAACATGTTCTCGTCGGTGGCGTTTCACGACCACGCGCGGGAGCGGGGGTTGAAGCCGATCCTGGGCTGCGAGGTGTACGTCGCACAGGGGAGCCGCTTCGACAAGAGCGGCCCGCAGACCGAAACGAACCACCTCGTCCTGCTGGCGGAGACGGACCAGGGATACCGAAACCTGATCAAGCTGGTCTCGGCGGGCTATACCGAGGGGTTCTACTATCGGCCACGCATCGACAAGGATCTGCTCGCGCAGTACTCGACCGGACTCATCGGACTGAGCAGCTGCCTGAAGGGCGAGGTCGCCAGTGCACTCAAGGTGGAGCAGGCACGCCAGGCACTCGACGCCGCCGGGCGGCTGCGGGACATTCTGGGGAAGGACAACTTCTTCCTCGAGATGCAGTACCAGGGAATCGAGGAACAGAAGGTCGTCAACCGGGGGATTGTGCCGCTGGCGCGTGAACTCGGCCTGAAGCTCGTCGCGACCAACGACGTGCACTACCTGCGTCAGGGGGATTACCAGCCGCACGACATCCTGCTGTGCATCGGCACGGGCAAGACGGTCAACGACGCGCAGCGCCTCCGCTATACCGGCGATCAGTTCTTCCTGAAGACCGCCGATCAGATGGCAGCCGTGTTCGGCGACTATCCGGAGGCGCTGCGGAACACGCTCCTCATCAGCGAGCGCTGCAACGTCACCATTCCGCAGGGGCAGAGCCACCTCCCGTCGTTCGGCGTGCCGGCCCCGTTCACGCTCGACGAGTACTTCGAGCACGTCGCGCGGGAAGGGTTCGCCCAGCGCCTCCCGCGCCTGCAGCAGCTCTCGGCGGCGGGCCGGCTTCAGCACCCGCTCGAGGAGTACGAGAGCCGCCTCGAGTACGAAATCGCGATGATCCGAAAGATGGGCTACTCGGGGTACCTGCTCATCGTGTGGGACTTCATTCGCTACGCGCGGGAGGCGGGAATTCCGGTCGGCCCGGGCCGTGGATCGGCGGCAGGTTCGCTGGTGGCCTGGTGCATGCGCATCACCGACGTCGATCCCATCGATTTCGACCTCATCTTCGAGCGCTTCCTGAACCCCGAGCGCGTGTCGCTGCCCGACATCGACGTGGACTTCTGCGAGCGGCGGCGGGGCGAGGTGATCGAGTACGTCACCCGGAAGTACGGCCGCGAGAACGTCGCCCAGATCATCACGTTCGGGACGATGAAGGCGAAGGCCGTCGTGCGGGACGTGGGGCGCGCGCTCGACATGCCGTATGCGGACGTAGACCGGATTGCCAAGCAAATCCCCCCGGCGCTGGACATGACCCTCGAGAAGGCGCTCGCGGAGAACCCCGCGCTGACGGAGATGGCTTCCCGGGACGCCAGGGTCAAGGACGTGATCGAGATCGGCAAGCGTCTCGAGGGCCTGTCGCGGCACGCGTCGGTGCACGCCGCCGGCGTGGTCATCGCGCCAGGGCCGATTACCGACTACGCGCCTCTCTACAAGGGGGCGAGGGACGAAATCACCACGCAGTGGAACATGAAAGAGGTCGAGCGCATCGGCCTCCTGAAGATGGACTTCCTCGGGTTGAGCACGTTGACGCTCATCCACGACTGCCTCGAGGAGATCAAACGTACCGAGGGGGCCGACCTCGACATCGACGCCATCCCGCTCGACGACCCGAAGACGTACAGGGTCTTCGGCGACGGCGCGGCGTTCGGCATCTTCCAGTTCGAGAGCTCGGGGATGCGCGACCTGCTTCGCAAGGCCAAGCCCAGCCGGCTCGACGACCTCATTGCGCTCAACGCGCTCTACCGGCCGGGTCCGCTCAAGTCGGGAATGGTGGACGACTGGGTCGCGCGCAAGCAGGGGAAGACCGAGGTCAAGTACGAGCTTCCGCAGCTCGAGCCGATCCTCTCGGGCACCTACGGCGTGATCGCCTACCAGGAACAGGTCATGCGCATCGCGCAGGCGCTCGCCGGCTTCAGCCTGGGACAGGCTGACGTGCTTCGCAAGGCCATGGGGAAGAAGGATCCCAAGGTCATGGCCATGCAGCGCGAGGCGTTCATGGAAGGGGCCCGCGCCAAGGGCGTCAACGAGAAGAAGGCCACCAAGATCTTCGATCTGATGGAATACTTCGCCGGGTACGGCTTCAACAAGTCGCACTCCACGGCGTACGCGCTCCTGGCGTACCAGACGGCCTACCTGAAAGCGAATTACCCCTGGCACTTCGCCGCAGCGCTCCTGACGATCGAGGCGCAGAACACCGACAAGCTGGCGCTGTACCTCGCCGAGAGCCGGGAGCGCGGCGTCCCGGTGCTGCCGCCCGACATCAACGAAAGTCAGCTGGCGTTCTCCGTCGAGCCGGGGAAGGGAGTTCGCTTCGGGCTGACGGCGATCAAGGGCCTTGGCGAAGGCGCCATCAGGGCCATCATCGACGCGCGGACGGCGCTGGGCGGACGCATCCCGTCGCTGCCTGCGCTGTGCGAGATACTCGACCTGCGCATCGCGAACAAGCGGGTGTTCGAGGCGCTGGTGAAGTCGGGTGCCTGCGATTCGCTGGCGGCCGAGGGCCCCCTGACGTCCGGGACGCCCAGAAACGCCATCCGGGCGCGGCTCTTCGCCTCGGTCGACGCCGCCTGCGAGCACGGCAGCCGCCTCCAGCGCAACAAGGATCTCGGCCAGGTCGATCTGTTCGGTGGAGGCGACGGCGCCGGTCCGACGATCGCGCCGCTGCCCGATGCGGCGCCGTGGACGGAAATCGAGCAGTTGAATTTCGAGAAGGAAGCCCTTGGACTGTACTGGAGCGGTCATCCGATCGATCGGCATGCCGCCCTGCTGCGCGAGTACGGCGCCAAGACCACTCTCGATCTCGTGCCCCGCCGGGAAACCGTTGACGCAGGCGAGGAGAATGGCGTCGAGCCGGCGGCCAGGGCAGAGAATGGGAATGGAGGCGGGCGGGCCGCCGAGGACGTCGCTATTGGCGGCATCGTCTTCGGGCTGCGGGCGCTGAAGACACGGAAAGGCGACCGTATGTGCGTATTCTCTCTCGAGGATGCGACCGGGTCGATCGAAGTCGTGGTGTTCCCGGACGCCTTCAAGCAGCACGGCCACGTCGTCGAGAACGGCCGAAGCGTGCTCGTGCACGGGAGGTACGAGCGCGACGAGGACTCGATTCGTGTCCTGGCGTCGGAGATTGTCCCGATCGAGATGGTCCAGGAGCGCCTGGCCCGTTTGGTGGCCATCCGGGTGTCCATGCCGCCTCATGGCCGTGCGACGTTCGAGCGCCTGCTGGAGCTGCTTGCCCAGCACAAGGGCGACCGGCGCGTGGCGTTCGTGATCCTGGAGCAGGATCGCCACCTGCGCGTCACGGCCGACGTCAGCGGCATCAAGGTCCGTCCTTCGGAGCGCCTCGTGTCGGAGGTCGAAAAGATCTGCGGGGCAGGGTCGGTGAACCTGCGGTCGTCGTGAGCGAA
>DASTDQ010000226.1:0-3550 GCA_035710305.1 Vicinamibacterales bacterium
GCGGGACCGCGTACTCGTCAAAAAGGATCTCGACGGGAGCCCGGAGCCCCGGAACCTGGCGGTTGCCGTCGAGCGGCGCAACCGATCGGCCGAGCGTCACCCAGCCGGCGACGACAAGCCCCACCAGCACGACGACCGTCAGAAAGAGGAGCCGGGGCGCCCAACGACGAGGGCGGCGTTTCGGGCGAGGCGTCACGGGGCGCAGGCGGGAAGGCTTGCCGGCCGGAAAACCATTCGCGTAGGATCGGGAGTTGGCGTGGACATGTCGTGCCCGCGTCTAGCAGGTGGTGGTCGCCCAGGGCCGCTCGCCTGCGGGACGCCCGGGACGCCACGGCCGGCTAGAGGTTACACCAGCAGCGCGGACCGGCATGTCCGCTTTCGCTGACTTTCGTCATCAATTGGAGCACACACTGTGATCGAGGTTGAACACCTCACCAAGCGCTACGGCCCAGTCACGGCGGTCAACGACGTCAGCTTCCAGGTGCGGAAAGGCGAGATTCTCGGCTTCCTCGGTCCCAACGGCGCCGGCAAGACGACGACGATGCGGGTGCTGACCGGCTACATGCCGCCGAGCGACGGCAAGGCGATCGTCGCCGGCTACGATGTGCTCGAGCAGCCCATCGAAGCCAAGCAGCGGACCGGGTATCTGCCCGAGACGCCCCCGCTCTATCCGGACATGACCGTAGCCGATTACCTGACCTTCTGCGCGCGGATCAAGGGCGTGCCGCGGTCGGAGCGCGCATCCCGGATTCAGACTTCGATGGAGCGCACGAAGATCGTCGACGTGGCCCGGCGGCACTGCGGAAAGCTCTCCAAGGGCTACCGGCAGCGCGTCGGCCTTGCGCAGGCGCTCCTGCACAACCCCGAAGTGCTCATCCTCGACGAGCCGACGGCCGGCCTCGACCCGAAGCAGATCATCGAGACGCGGCGTCTCATCAAGGAACTGGGCGGCGACCACACGATCATCCTCAGCACGCACATCCTTCCCGAGGTCAGCCAGACCTGCAACCGGATCGTCATCATCAACCGCGGCCGGGTCGTCGCCGTCGATACGCCGGACAACCTGACCGCGCGCCTCCGTGGATCGGAAACGATGTACGTGCAGCTGGATGCGCAGGGCGCCGACGCCACGGGGGCGCTGACCTCCGTGCCGGGCGTCACTCGCGTGACCGCATCCGACAAGCGGGATCACGTCACGGGTTACGAGGTCGAAAGCGAAACCGGCCGCGACGTGCGCCGCGAGCTGGCCGCGGCCGTCGTGGGACGGGGCTGGGGCCTGCTGGAGCTGAGACCGATGCGGATGAGCCTCGAGGAGATCTTCCTGCAAGTCACCACCGAAGACGCGGCGTCGCCCGAAGGCGCGGTGGAGGCCAGCCATGAATAACGTTCTGGCCATCGCCGGCAAGGAGCTCAAGGGATACTTCGCTTCGCCGATTGCCTACGTCGTGATCGGGCTGTACGCCATTCCGTTCGGCTACTTCTTCTACACGCTCCTGCTGTTCTTCGACCGGCAGAGCATGCAGATGGCGGGGCTGGCGGGACCGTCGGTGAACGTGAACGAACAGCTCCTCAGGCCGGTATTCCTCAACACGACGGTCATCTTCCTGTTCATGCTGCCCATGATCACGATGCGCACCTACTCCGAGGAAAAGCGCTCGGGCACGATCGAGCTGCTGCTGACGGCGCCGCTGACCGACTTCCAGATCATCGCCGGCAAGTTCCTGGGCGCGATGGGGCTGTATGCCGCGATGCTGGCCATCACGGTGCCGCAAGTCGGACTGCTGTTCTGGTTCGGCAACCCCGAGTGGATTCCGATCGCGATCACCTACCTCGGCCTGCTGTTAATGGGGGGATGCTTCATCTCGGTCGGCCTCTTCATCTCGAGCCTGACCAAGAACCAGATCCTCGCGGTCATGGCCACGTTCACGGTGTTCCTGATGTTGTGGGTGATCAACTGGATCGCCACGTTCACGGGACCGACAACGCAGTCCGTGCTGAACTACCTGTCGATCACCGATCACCTCGACGACTTCACGCGAGGCGTGATCGACACCAAGCATCTGGTCTACTACTTCAGCTTCATCGCCTTCGGGCTGTATCTGACGTTGAGGTCGGTCGATTCCGAAAGGTGGCGTGGGTAAAGCTCATGGCAAAGCGAATTCTTGGTGCGCTCAGCTACGTCGGCATGGCTCTGGTGCTCGGGGCCCTGGCCGTCAGGTTGTTGAAGCCGGAATGGGATCGATATGCGGCCTACGCGGCGTGGGCCGGCCTGGCGCTCGTCGTGGTGTACACCCTCGGCCAGTGGCGCGAGATCGCCGCCTACTTCCGGCACCGGAACGCGCGGTACGGCGCAATGGCCGGCCTGGGCGTGGTGGTCGTGCTTGGCATTCTCGTGGCCGTCAACTACCTGTCCAATCGCCGGAACACGCGGTGGGATCTGACGGCGAACAAGCAGTACAGCCTGTCCGAGCAGACGGTGAAGCTGCTGCGGGGGCTCGACGCACCCGTCAAGTTTCTCGTCTTCGACAAGGAGACGGAGTTCGACCGGTTCCGCCCGCGCCTGACCTCGTACGCCTACGAGTCGGACAACGTCGCCGTCGAATACATCGACGCCGACAAGCGCCCGGTCCAGGCACGGCAGTACAACGTCGAGACCTACGGCACGGTCGTGATCGAGTACAAGGGCCGGACCGAGCGGGTCAACTCCGACACGGAGCAGGAGCTGACCAATGGCCTGATCAAGGTCGTGACGGGTCAGCAGAAGAAGGTCTATTTCACCCAGGGACACGGCGAGAAGAACACCGACTCGAGCGAGCGCAACGGCTACAACACGATCTCGGGCGTGCTCGGGCGCGACAACTACGCCGTCGCCAAGGTCGTGCTCGCACAGTCGCAGGACGTGCCGGCCGACGCCTCGGTGCTCGTCATCGCCGGCCCGACGAGCGACCTGCTTGCCCCGGAAGGGGACATGCTGAAGCGCTACCTGGCCAGAGGCGGGCACCTGCTCGTCCTGCTGGACCCGCCCGAGGACAAGAGCGGGCCGATGCCCGTGCTCGAAGGCCTGCTGAAGGAGTGGGCGATCGAAGCCGGCACCGACGTCGTCGTTGACGTCAGCGGCCTGGGCCAGCTGCTCGGGACCGATGCCTCGGTGCCGGTGGCCGCCAAGTATTCCCAGCATCCGATTACCAACGGGTTCGGCGTGCTGACGGCGTATCCGCTGGCGCGCTCGATCACGGCACGCACCGAAGGCGCCAACGGGCGCTTTCCACAGACCATCGTCGAGACGAGCGAGCGCAGCTGGGCCGAAACCAACGTCACCGAGCTGCGTGCCAGCGGTAAGGTGGAGATGAACCCGGGCGACAAGGCCGGGCCCATCTCGATCGCCGCCGCCGTTTCCGCAACAGCCACGGACGCGGACAAGACGGCCGCGAAACCCGAAGCGGAAGCGGCAAAGACAAAGGAGGAGGCGGCCAAGCCCGAGGAAGAGGCGCCCAAGCCTGAAACGCGGCTTGCCGTGATCGGCGACTCCGATTTCGCGGCGAACTTCGCG
>DASTDQ010000227.1:0-3751 GCA_035710305.1 Vicinamibacterales bacterium
CTACGTGTCGCACAACGACATGCGGGTCCATTTCGGACTCGGCGAGGCGCGCCGCGTCGATCGACTCGCGATCCGCTGGCCGAGCGGCCTGGTCGAAACAGCCACCGGGCTCGACGGCGATCGGTTCTACGTGGCGCGGGAGGGGTCGGCCGTCCGCGCGGGGCTCTGACACATCAGATTCCGCACAGTGTTTCGCCGGCGCAGTGGAAAAGAGCTGGCCTGCAATAGTTTGAACCCATTAGCTCGTCCTTGACTTCCTGGCTTCTGCATAGACAATTAAGGCGTACTCGCAGAGGGAACAGTATTTCGCTCTGCGAAGAGCTAGGTCAAAGTGGCCCGGGTTGAGCCCTGTCTGGGAGGAAATTGATGCAACGAGCTGTGAAAGTGATCCTCGCGCTCGCAGCCTTCGTCGTTCTGCTGCCGGGGGCTTCGTTCGCGCAGGAAGGTCAGATCGCCGGGACGGTCCGGGACTCGTCCGGCGCGGTCATGCCAGGGGTTCTCGTGGAAGCCACGAGCCCCGCCCTCATTGAGAAGGTCCGCGCCACCACCAGCGACGCGAGCGGGCAGTATCGCCTCACCAACCTGCCGGTCGGCACCTACTCCAT
Source organism: Vicinamibacterales bacterium (assembly GCA_035710305.1). GTDB lineage: Bacteria > Acidobacteriota > Vicinamibacteria > Vicinamibacterales > UBA2999 > Gp6-AA40. Next base: position 606 of record DASTDQ010000227.1, read on the forward strand.
CACCTTCACGCTCGAAGGGTTCAATAAATGGCAGCGCGAGATGATCGTGTTGACCAGCGGATTCACCGCGTCCATCAACGCGACCATGGCCGTCGGCCAACTCGCAGAAACGGTGACGGTGCTCAGCGAGACTCCTACCGTTGACGTGCAGAGCGCGCGGCAGGCCCTCACCTTGGCCGGCACCGACCTTGCCGAACTGCCCACCAACCGCAACGTCAACAGCCTGCTGGCGCTCACGCCGGGCCTGACGAGCGGCTACGCTCCCGGCACGTTGTCCGGCATCTGCAGCGGCGGTGTGGGCGTGTTCTGCAACCCTGGCGTCACCGGCTTCAACGTGGGCGACAACGACCCGACGAACATGGCGCAAGGCCGGGTCCTGGTGGACGGCCAGGTGATCAACAGCGGCACCGCGGTTCCGATCGTCGGACAGACGGGCGGATACACGGCCGACATCGCCAACGCCCAGGAGGTGGCCATCCAGATCTCGGGCGCCATGGGCGAGTCCGAGACGGGCGGCGCGTCGATCAACATCGTTCCGCGCACGGGCGGCAACCGGTTCGCGGGCAACTTCTTCACGTCGTTCACCGACGACTCGTTCTTTTCACAGAACAACGGTGCCTACCCGGGCATCCCTGCGGTGTTTCAGCCGGTCATCTCGGATCACGACATCATCGGCTCCTTCGGCGGACCCATCAAGCGCGACACGCTCTGGTTCTACTCGGTGGCGCGCAAGCAGGGCATACACAAACTGCCCGTGGGAGTCGACTTCTGGCCGAACTTGTGGGAAGGGCAGTGGGGCTACAACTATCAGCCCGACCGTGCCGAGCCGCGCGTCGAGTACAAGAACATCTGGCGCAACGTGAACGCGCGCGTCACCTATCAGGCGACGCAAAAGAACAAGTTCAACTTCTTCTGGGACGAGCAGGACTTCTGTCAGGACCCGTGCCTCGGCGTCGTGTCGGTCTTCACCTCGCCTGAGTCGTGGTGGTCGGTGCAGTCCTACCCGAACCGCCTGCAGCAGGCCTCGTGGACAAACCCGCTGACCAACAAGATCCTGCTCGAAGCGGGGATCAACATCACATCGCAGCAGTACAACACGACGGAGCACCGCGAGTACACCAACCCGCGCGCGATCCCGCGGGTCATCGAGACCGGCGAAACAGCGGGCGGCGACGCCACCGCGCCGCGCGTGAACCAGTTTGCAGGCGCCGGGTTTTTTGCCCTCACATCGGGGTCGCTGAACTCGCAGATCAACGGCGGGGGCGCCGAGCGCAGGGATCTCGACAACTACCGGATGCGGGCGTCGGCGTCTTACGTGACCGGCACGCACAACGCGAAGTTCGGCTATGACGGCGGCTTCTACTCGCAGATCCAGACGAACGAGGCAAACGACGTCCGGATGACCTACAACTACGTCTGGCCGGCCGCCGATTGCGCCAACACCAACAGCTGCGGCAACACGAGTCTTCAGTTCCCGAACAACCCCACCAACACGCCGCTCGGTCCCGACGGCGTCGCCGGCACGGCTGATGACGGCCGGCGGCCGGTCCCGAGCAACATCGTGTTCAATACGGGCGTCGGGAGCCTGAACGACAAGGTGAACTACACGGCCCTGTACGCGCAGGATCAGTGGACGCTGAAGCGGCTCACGCTGAACGGCGCTGTGCGGTTCGATCACGCGGCGAGCAGCTACGGCGAGACCTGCGTCGGCCCGGACCGGTACGTCCCCATTCAGACGAACGGGGCGAACTTCTACTGCACGCCGCCCTCCGATGGCGTGAGCTTCAACGACGTCACGCCGCGCATGGGCGTCGTCTGGGACGTCTTCGGCACGGGCCGGACCTCCGTCAAGTGGAACATGGGCAAGTACCTGACGGCCGCGGGCATCAGCGGCATCTACTCCAACGCCAACCCGGCGCGACGCACGGTGAACACACTGCAGCGGAGTTGGAACGACATCGACGGCGATCGCCTCGTTGACTGCGACGTGCTGAACCCGGCCATTACGCCGGAGTGCGGCGCGTTTCTCTTCCCCAACAACGACCTCACGCGATTCGGCCGCGACCCGCTCGGCCTCGATGCGGCAGGCACCCCCATCGGCCTGGCAACCACGCAGTGCGGCAGGCAGGAGGCCGGGATTCCGGCGGCTGTTCAGGCCTACTGCGCGGCCTACGGCGAGTCGATGATCGAGGGCTGGGGCCGGCGGCAGTCGGAGTGGCAGTTCGGCATCGGCGTACAGCACGAGCTCCTCCCCAGGCTGTCTGCCGAAGTGGTCTACAACCGCCGGAGCTACTTCAACCTGACCACGTCGGACCAGTTGGGCGTCGGGTGCGATCGTTATAACGGCGCGCAGGACGTTCGTACGTGCCAGGATGGGAACCTCGACTACACCAACCCGTCATACGACTTCTACATGGTCAATGTGCCCAGCGATTCGCGTCTGCCCGACGGCGGCGGATACCAGGTCATCGGCCTCAACACGCCGAAGACGTCGGTCCCGTTTGGTGCGCCGACGGCCCAGACGCTGAACCCCGATCTCGATTACGTCTGGAACGGCGTGGACGTGAACTTCGTCTGGCGCGGACCGCAGGGCCTTCGGGTCAACGGCGGCACTCAGACTGGGCGCTCGAACCGCGACACCTGCTTCGCCAACCTGGATGCTCCGGCGGTGTCGGGACGCCCGGGCGCCGAGTACAAGGGCGGCGAGACTCCGGCCGGCCCCTTCAACGTTCCTCCCGCGCAACCCAACGGCTGCCAGAGCGTCACGCCCTGGCTGACCACGGTCAAGGGCTCGGCCGCCTACGTCGTACCGTGGGTGGATGTGCTCGTCAGCACGATCTTCCAGTCGTTCCCCGGCGTGGAGCGCAACGCGGTCATGACCTTCGGCAAGAACGACGTGATCTGGATGCCGGGCAGCGAGAGTCGCGCCACCCGCCCGTGCGCGAACCCGCTCGACGGCGTCGGATGCCTTGGTCCCACCGGAACCCAGACGACCACCTTCGTCAACCTGCTCAACAACAACGAGATGTACGGCGAGCGGGTGACCTCGTTCGATTTCAAGGCGTCCAAGATCATCCGGTTCGGGAACAGGCGCGTGACGATCGGAGGAGACCTGTACAACGTGTTCAACTCCGACGCGGTCCAGA
>DASTDQ010000228.1:0-5073 GCA_035710305.1 Vicinamibacterales bacterium
GCGTGATCCTCGCGATGACCGTGAGTGCTTCCTGATGGGGCACGCGTCATTCCACCTCGAGCTCGCGGTTCAGCGCCGGGCGACCTGGGTGCCGGTCCAGCAGTCCTCGGCGACGCGGCCCGATCGGAAATCCGCCTGCCCGGCGGCTTCCGCGTCGCGGTTGTGGAGCGTGAAGTTCAAGGCGAAGACGCGGTTCATGTACGCCCGGCCCAGATAGAAGCCGGGACGAACCATGCGGATCTCGTCGCGGATGCGAAAGCCGTGGCGTCCGCCAAGGGCGTCGGGACTCTCGCGGTAGCCCGGGAGCTCGTCGGTGAAGGCGTAGTCGATGATCACCGACTCGCGGCGTCCGTCGAGCAGGCTCTGGCCGCAGTACAACCTCGCCGGGAACAGCAGGAACGTGTCGCGCCCGTTCACCGACAGCTTCTCGATGCCGTCGGTGTTCCCACCGGTCAACGGCGCCAGGATGGCCAGGTCCTCGATGCGGTTGCGGAGCAGGCGCTGGTCGCGATAGAACACCTTTCCTTTCCAGAGCAGGCGTCCAAGTCCCTCGGTCTTGCGCACCCCGAGGTTGGCGATCCGGGACTGAAGATGTCCCGCGATGATCTCGGCCAGCCGCGCTTCGCCGTCCGTGCCGCGCGGGAAGAAGAGGTCCCCGTCGTAGGCGCCGTCCGGGATCGGGCCGGCGGTGAGACGGCCGTAGACCTGATCGACCTGTTCCTGCGAGTACGCCGCAAGCCGCTCGGGGGTAAACCACTCGCGCTCCTCGCGCGACAGCGGATACTCGTGCTCCAGCCGCGCGAAGTCCATCCCGTCGCTGGCGAAACGCACGTCGACTCGTGAGCGGATCCACCACCACGCCAGCGCCGCGACGGCGATGACGGCCAGAATGACGACGCCCTTGGACTTCACAGCCAGCCTCCTCTACAGCGTCTCTACAGTGTCGCGAGGAAGGCAGTCAGCGCCTTCTTGTCGTCGGCCGACAGCGTGCTGCCGAACGTGTGGCCGTCGTTCTCCACCTCGACGGTGCTGTTGCTGTACATCTGCTGGATGAATGGCAGGTGCTCGCGGCCAATCGTCGACATGATCGAGTCCGGGCTCGTGACCAGGCCCGCGGTCAGCTGCTTCAGGATCTGCTGAAGCGTGGTGACGATGCGATCGGCGTCAGCGGGGCCGCGCGCGGCGTACTTGATCCGCAGCCCCTCGAGGTTCGCTCTCGCGAGCACGAGGTCGGCGATCAGCTCCTTGTGCCGGAGGTTGGCGGGTATCGCGGCAGGAATGCCGGCGGGGATCTGCAGCTCGAACCCTTGCGACTCTCCCGGGAAGATCGGTCCATCGATGATGATCGGCTGATCGACGAGCGTGATCTTGGGGATACGGGCGGAAGGGCTGAGCAGCTCTTCCACCGATGCCTTGAACAGCCGGTATCGCCCTTCGACGCTGGGATCGAACGTCACGCACGGCGGCGGATTCGGCATCCGCCTCCAGCTCCCGCGCACCACGTACGGGCTTCGATACAGCTCGAGGGGGTCGGTCGGCCTGCCGCACACCTCGGGACCGATCGCGTTGTTGTGCATGAACGGGGCGAAGGCCCAGACGCTCAGGAGCGAGATCGGACGGTAGTAGCCGCGGCCGCCGTCGTGCGGCTCAGGAATCCCATCGACCGGGGGCCTCGCGCGCAGCGTCTCGGAGCCGTATTCCTCCCAGACGCGCCCCTTCATGTGATTCGAGTGCAGCGCGCGCGACCTCGACGTGCCGACCTGCGTGACCGGCACCGGCCGCTCGTTGCTGAGGAAATCCAGCCGCAGATCCGGCTGGCCCTCGACCGTGGCGTGAAAGTCGGTCGCCTCGGTCCATGGCCCCGGCCGGCTGGAATGACACTGCGCGCACGTGGAGGCGAAGATGGCCTTGCCGCGGGCCACGGCATTGGCGCCGAACTCCCGATCGAGCTGGGCGATGAGCGCCGCCTGCGAGGGCAGGTCGCGCGCGCGGTACAGGTCCACGGGCCGGCTGGTCATGAAGAAATCGGCGATGTTCTGCAGCCTGTCTTCGATCGCGCGGAAGTTGTCGCAGTCGCGCCGGCACTGGCCGACGTCGAACGGCGTCTGACCGAAGCCGCGATGCCTGGGGTCGGCCTGGCGCAGATCGGTGACGTGGTTGACCCAGCACTGCTCGGAACACGAACCGATGTTGAAGTAGACGCGCTGGATCGCCTCGAGCGCGCCAATGCTGTCCTCGGTCCCCTTGAGGATGTGGTGAACCGGCTCGGTTTTCGTCGATCGCTCCCAGCACTTTCCGTCGCGTCCCGGCTCGCACCAGCACGCGCGCTGGTCCGCGCCGGCGGCGCACGAGGTGACGGGGCGCCACTTCGTCACCTCCTCTTCGAACGTCGGGCGGCGCGCCAGGTTCATGATCGGGTTCATCGTGCCCGGGTTGCTCACCGAGTCGTTCGGGATCCCGGACGTGTCCACCGTTCCCGGCCGGGCATGGGCGAACGTCTGCCACTCGATGCTGCTCGGAGACATCCCCGACGCAAAGATCTCGGAGATGCGGCCGTACTGGTTGCCGACGAGGCCGTCGATGTTCTCCCAGGCAGGGTGCTCCGGATCGGCCGGCGGCTTCAGCGGGTTGAACGAGATGTGGCAGGCGCCGCAACTCATCCCGATGAGAAACGGCGGCTCGATCGAGCCGTCGGTCAGGCGATTGGTGCGCGAGTCGGCGCCGTCGGGCTTCAGCGGACTGTTGAAGCCGGACCACGTCGCCATCGAGCCGTTCAGCGATCGCCAGCGCCCGGCGTCGAATCGAGGGTTGGGGAACTTTCTGAACCCGAGGGCACCGGTGGACGTGCCGAACGCCAGGTCACAGGCGCTTTGCCGCTGGTCCTTGGGACCATGCGGGTCCTTGTCACTCATCGGTGCGTCCTGGAAGTCGCAGGCGGGATCTCTGTATCCCGGTTTGCCGACGAACGACAGCAGCGCGTCGTCGCCCGGGCAGTAATCGAACCCGTAGGTCTCGTCGAGGCTCTTCCGGGGACAGTCCGGCGATCCGGGCGTGCAGCAATCCGGGTCGTTGACGATGCCCCATGTCTTGAAACGATCGCCGCGCGCCTCCGAGCGCAGGACGCGATACCAGTCGATCATCACGCCGAGGCGCTGCTGGAAAACGTAGGTGTGGAAGCGGTCGTTTCCTGCGGTTGCCTTGAACCAGATCTCCCGGCCGGCGCGCGCCGATGGACTGAGTCCCTGTGCGCCGGCGTGGAATCCAGGATCGAGGACCTGCGGTGGCGCCGGCTGCGAGGTGGCGACGCGAAGGATCACCAGCAGAAGCGCGAGCGAAGCAAGGGCCAGCGCGAGGCTGCGCAGCTTCGATGCCATGGCAGTATCCCCCCCGAATCCGCGGATGTTAACTCACTCCTTCGAGGATGAGCTTCGCCCGTTCGGGATCAAGGCGGGTCTGCCGAGGCCATCGAACCTGTCAGTTCTCCTTTGGCCGATCGATGCGATCGATCACCAGCATTTCTACGCTCCCGCGCCGCGCATCGAGCTTGAGGCCGAGCTGCTCCTGCAGCGCGGCAAAGATCGACGGCGCATCGGGATCCGCCGGTGGCGACGCGCCGGGCGGCGGCGGACGCTCAGGGGTGAACGAGAGCTGCAGGTCGTAGCCTCCTGACAACTTCGTCTCGTCCGTCACCACGCGGTCGACGATGCCGCTGAGCGATTGCGCCAGCCGCACCATCGTCATTCCGCCGGCGTTGATCGTAAACGGCGACATCCGCGTGGTGCAGAGCAACTGCCCGGATGCGGTTTGCGGTGCCAGGCTTCCAGGTGCCGCGGCGGCGGCGCAGTCTGTCGTCGAGGCCTGCATGCGCGGCCCGAGCCGTCGATCGTCGCGCGCGACGACCAGCGCGTACACCGGCATCTCGCGCGTGTCACGTCGCACGGCAAGATTGAAGCGCTCGGCGAGCAGCGTGCGCACCATCGCGGAGATCTCCACCCGGGTGGCGCTGGCGGCGCCGCGGGCGATGACGTCCACGTTCAGGGAGTCCACCCAGGACGGCCCGCCAACGAGCTGGAACCCCGGGATCCCGTACGCGTTCAGAATCAGCATTCGCACCGACGCGTTGGTCGCCTCGAACCGGCCGGTGCCAGCAGGCGCGCTGATGCGCGACACGGAAGCGCCCGACGTGTTGACCTTGACGGAGGCCACCTCGAAGGCCGCCTCCTGTCCACGAGCCGTGGCGATGCCGGCGATCAGACACAGCGCTCCGACAAGCGGCCGTAGACGCATCTCTCCTCCGTAGACCATCACCACAGCCCTTGGACGGAGGCGGGCGCTCGCCGGTTAGCCTGCGGGCCCTCTTTCGCGTGACGCCTTCAGTCAGCCGGCTCGATCCGGAGCAATGCCCCGTTGCGCTCGTCGGTGATCACGTAGAGCAGCCCGTCCGGGCCCTGACGGATGTCGCGGATGCGCCAGCGCTTGTCCTCGAGCAGCGTCTCGCGACGGGTTTCCTCCATGTTGCTGTTGAAGACGATGCGCTGGATACGACCCGTGCCCGGGACCTCTCCGTAGCGCACGCCGCCGATGAAGAGATTGCCCTTCCAATCCGGGAATCGGTCCCCTGTATAGAAGGTCATGCCCGTCGTCGAGATCGACGGCACGAAGTTGACGACCGGCGGCACCATGCCCTCGAGCTCGAAGCCCTCGGGCTGATACGGCCCGGCGTAGGAGCGGCCGAGACTCACGAGCGGCCAGCCATAGTTGCCGCCCGCCTTGATGACGTTGATTTCGTCGCCGCCGTTCGGCCCTTGCTCGGTCTGCCAGAGATCTCCGGTCTCGGGGTTCACGACGAGGGCGTGCCCATTGCGGTGGCCGATCGAATAGATGCCGGGCTTGTAGCCGGAACGATGAACGAACGGATTGTCGGGCTGAATGCCGCCGTCGTCGAGCAGCCGTACGACCTTGCCGGCGTAGTCGTCCCGATCCTGCGAGCGAGCGGCTTCCGGCCCGACCGAGTCGCCCGGCGCGCTGACGCTCATGTAAAGCATCCCATCAGGCGCGAACGTCAGCCGCGAT
>DASTDQ010000229.1:0-17134 GCA_035710305.1 Vicinamibacterales bacterium
CGGAGCATCAACAGGAACGGCTCCGAGCCGGGCGGCGGCTCGGCGAAGAAGCCGGACAGCCAGGCCCGCGAGAGAAACACGCCGACGTGCGGCCGGCTGTCGATCAGCGCGCCGAGTGTGACGTCGTCTTCCGGCGCCAGCTCGAGATCGCGCTTCAGCTCGATGGCGAGAGGCGCGCGCCCGGAAGCGCGTGCGTGCCGGGGCGGGGCTGGCAGATCGACGGCCGCAGGATTTCCTCTCACGCGCGACCCCATGCCCGCATCACGAGGAGTTTCTGCGCTCGCACATCCACGTAGGGATCGCCTCGGTACACGAAGCCGATCCAGACGAGCCCGAACAGGAGAACCATGACGATCCCTGCGACGAGCAGACCGGTCAAGCTCTGTACCTGCAACCCCAGCCTGAACCAGAGCAGCAACGCCAGGACCGGCAGGGCTCCAAGCGTGGCTCTGGGCACGACGTAGCGGGTCCAGTGCGCCACGCTGACGTCGAGTTCCCGGCAGACGACCGTCAACACCACGAGGGAGAAGAGGACGTTCGGAATCGCTGTCCCGAGAGCGACACCGGCCAGCCCGAGCGGCCCGATGAGGGCCATGCTCAGGCCGACGTTCAGCAGACCGGCGGCGATAAAGGCGAGGGCCGGCATCCTCGGCTTCCCAAGGCCCATGAGAATGGGCACGGCCACGCCGCGCACGGGTAAGAAGATGAAGCTCGACACCATGAGGATCTGCAGCACGCCGCCGGCCGGCTGCTCGTACGACGGATCGATCCACCAGGCGATGAACCTCGGCCCGAGCACGCACAGGAAGAGTCCGGCCATGATCGTCAGCGACAAGGCCACTTTCGACCACTTCAGGAACATCGCCCTGACCTCGTCGATGCGTCCCTCGGTGTTCAGCTTCGTCGTCATGGGCGAGACGACCGCTGCAATCGACGTCATGAAGTCGATCAGGTAGACGATGAGGCTGTTGGCGACGACGTAGAACGGAATCGCGCCGACGCCCATGAAGGCGCCGATCACCAGCGCGTCGCTCTCGAAGCTCAGACGCGCGCCTGCGGTGAGCAGCAGGACCCAGACACTGAAGGAGAAGATTTCCCGCACGACCCCGAGATTGAACCCGGCGAGGCCGATGCGCACCTCCGGATACCGCCGGCTGATGATGAGCCACGACACGAAGAAATCGAACGCGAGACAGGTGAGCTGAATCGAGGCCAGGGCGACGAGGGAGGCGTCGAGCGCCAGCAGTCCAATCGTGAGGCCCGTGCGCAGCAGAACGCCGGCCATCCGAATGACGTTCCGCCGCACGAAGTCGTGGTGCGCGAACAGGATGCCTTCCGGCAGGAAGCCCATGAAGCTGGCCGAGACGGTCACGACCATCACCCAGAAGGCCAGCAGCGACTCGGCCTTCCACCCGTCCGGAATCGAGTACTGCTGAAAGAACAGCAGCAGCAGCGCTCCCAGCACGGCGGCGACGACGCCGACGACGCCATACAGACCGACGCAGCTGCCGATCGTCTGGTTCATCCTGCGCGTGTCGCCCGCCGCGACGTGCTGCGACAGGTACCGAACGCACGCCATCGGCACGCCAAGGGCGAGCAGGCTGATATGTCCGGTGAGCGTCGTGATGAGCGTCCACGTCCCGTAACCCTCTTCACCGAGTGCGTGGATGATGAAGGGCGTGAGGAGGTAGCTCGCCGCAATCGTGACGAGGATCAGCGCCCAGTTGCTTCCGACATTGCGCAGCATGGTTGGTGTGGATGGGGTGCGCGCCTCCGGACGGCCCCGCTCAGGCGGCCTGAAGGGTGCGACCTAGCAGGACTTCGAATCCGAACTGTTGTGGCGTCGTGCACCACGGAGACATGGCCACTCGGCGCACGTCGAACGGACTACGACCCGGCCCGTTGATCCCTCCGAAAACGGAGCAGCAGCAGCGGTAGCCGGCATCCTTCACGAGCTCTCGGTTCGCCTCGGTGAGGTTGTGGCGGCCTCCGTACGGATACGCGAAGGACGCGACCGGCGCCCCGAGCCGCTCCTCCAGCTCGATCCGCGCGCCCTGAATCTCCCGTCGGGCTGTGACGTCGCGCACGAGGCCGAGATCGGCGTGCGTCCGCGTATGCGCGCCGATGTCGAAGCCCCGCCGGTGCAGCGACCGCACCTCGTCCCACGTCATCCAGGGGTATCGACGGCCGTGCCGCCGGTCCCACCACGGGACGACGTCGGTGCCCATCCACTGCGTGACGACGAAGAAGGTCGCGGGCAGGGAGCATCGCTCCAGGATCGGCGCCGCGTGCTCGAAGTTGTCCCGATAGCCATCGTCGAACGTGATGACGAGCCTTCGATTGAGATCCTGATTGCGCTCGAGCCTCGTCACGAGCTCCTGCAGGGGAATCACGTGGAAGTAGCGCTGGAAGAACCGGCAGTATCGTTCGAACAGATCGAGGTCGATGGTGAGCCCGCTGGGCCGCTCGCGGCGCGCGCCGACCGGGAACACACGGTGAAACGCCACGACCACGGCGGCGTCCTTCAGCAAGAGCTGGTGGAGGCGCGAGGTAAACAGAGTCTGGCCGAGTGCCGCCTTCACGAGTCGTCTCATCGAGCCGCACCCTCCGCCGCAAGGGCGCGCGCGAGCGGGCTGGCGGCTCGGGCGATATGGTCGAAGCAGGCCTTGAACATCGATTCGTCGCCGTCGACCGGGTCGTGGATTTCGAGCGGAACCTCCGGCGCCAGACACGTCAGGAGAAAGGTCTTTCTGCGAGCGTCCGGGTAGCGCCGTTGAATGGTCACGAGCTGTGGCACGTCCATCACGAAGATCAGGTCGCTGGCCGCCACCCGTTCCGGGGTGACTGGCGAGGCGGTGTGGCGACTCAGATCGACCGAGTGCGACGTGGCCGTGACCAGCGCCGTCGGGTGAGGCGGCCGGCCGGGCACCGCCTCGAGGCCTGCGGAGCCGATGGCGCGCGGCCTCCAGTCGCCGAGCGTTTTCGCGAGCAGCTGTGCCGCAAAGGGGCTCCTGATGATGTTGCCGTGGCACACGATGAGGAGGTTCCTCGCGGATTGTGCGGCGCGCGTCAGGAGCTCCGGGTTACGACGAATCCGATTCATCCGCTGCCGGCCGACGGCGTGCGCCACGCGGCGCGATGCATAGTTGAGCAGACTGCGCGCAAGCCGCCGGACGAGACCACGCGTGTGAGGGGGACGTCGCTCCTCGAGAGCCACTCGTTCGTACGCGCGGACGAGAGCCTCGCCGCTCCGCACGTTCGAGAAGCGGTCTTCGACGACGCGCCGACCCTCAGCCGCAAGACGCCCCGCCAGGTCGCGATCGTGCGCCAGTTCGAGGCAGGCGTCGGCGATTGCGTGTTCTCCGGATTCCACCAGCAGACCGCTTGCGCGATGACCGACGACTTCCGGCACTCCGCCGACGGCAGTTGCCACGACGGGGCTGCCGAGCGCCATCGCCTCCAGAACGGCCATTGGGATCCCCTCCGCAAGCGATGGCAGCACGAAGATGTCCATCGCAGACACGAGGTCGTGCACGTCCGCCCGGTGGCCCAGAAACTGGCAGGCACCGTCGATCCCGAGATCCACGGCCAGCGCCGTCAACTCCCCGCGCAGCGGACCGTCGCCGACGATGAGGAACTTCGCACGCCGCTCCTTCTGCAGAATCAGACCGGCCGCCCGCAGCAGGCTTGCGTGCCCCTTGACCGGCACCAGCCTTCCGGCCGTGCCAATGACCAGAGCCGTGGGGTCAATGCCCAGGTCGTGCCGGACCTCGTCTCGTCGTCGCGTTCGCGCCAGGGCACGGAGATCGACGCCGTTGTGGATGTGCGTCACGATCGCCGGCGGGTATCCGGCTCCCGTGAGGTCGTCCGCGATGTGCTTCGACACGGCGATCACCAGGTCCGCCCAGCGATGCAGCGCGACTCTCTCGAGCGCTTCGTAGACGCCGAACTTGACCCGGTCCCAGCCCTTCATCGGCTCGCGCAGGCCGTGAATCGTCCGTACGGCGTGCGGCACACCGGCAAACCTTGCAGCGATGAACCCGAGCACCGTGTCCTTGTACCGGTGCGTGTGCACGAGCTCGATCTCGTTCCGCTTCAGAAACCCGATCAGGAAGAACAGGATGGCAAGGGCGCTCGTCCTCGACTCGTCGACGACGGTCACGGAGACGCCGAGCCGCCGGAGCTCCCGGGCCAGCGGTCCGTCGTTCAGCAGCACCACCATCAGGCTGATGCCCGGGTCGCCGACGAGATAGGCAACCGTCGAGGCGACCTGCACTTCCGCTCCCGCCCACAGGTCGGCGGACATGACGTGGCAGACGCGCAGCTTCCTGCCCTCGGTCACGACGCTTGAACCTGTTTGCGACAGAGAGTGCCGTGCGAGAACTCCGAGAGGCCGGTATAGCCCTTGATACGATCGGTCCATCTCGGCGATCTGCGGTTCTCGCGCACAGCCTCGGCGTAGTCCCCTACGCGCTCGGCGACGATCGCGAACCGGTGCGCGCTCAGGAGCGCTCGCAATCTCCTGCTGGTGAAGGTGTAGGGGTGGCCCTTGTCGATCTGCAGCACCGCGAGGGCGGTGTGCAGCAACGCTCCCCATCGCGTGTGGACGTTGACCGACAAGTAGAGGTACCCGTCAGGCCTGAGGACACGCCCAATCTCCCGCATGATCGTCCCGGGTTCGAAGGTGTGGTCGATGACGTTGTCGATGATGACGAGAGAGAACGAGGCGTCGTCGAACTCGAGGTTTTCGCCGGTCCCCGTGAAGTAGCTCACGCCCGGGTTCCTCAGCCCGACGAGGGCCGGCCTCGTGCGGTAGAAGTGCTCGAGCGGATCCACGGCATGGCGCTCTCCCCACTCGAGGAAGTTCACGATGCCAACCGGGCCGCTGCCGATCTCGAGCACTCGACCGGCGCGATCGGGCGGATCTGGAGCCGATGCGAGCTGCGAGTCGAGCTGAGTCGCCCGCCACGCGTACCAGTCGAGCCGCCCCCGCGTTCCAGACTCGATGTCGTCGCCGAGCCGTTGCCAGAACGCCTGTTCGTACTCCTGAGCCTTGAGCCAGCGTCCGGTTCCGGTCCGGACGTTATTCGAGTGCGCCAACATGGTTGCCTCCGAACGGCACGCGCGCGCCGATGACGTCGTGGTGGGCAGGGATGGTCCGCAGCCTGAGGAGTGCCCTCGCGTACTGCGTCAGCTCGTAGACCATGGGGCGAGGATCGTCGCGTCGGAACACCTCCTGCCGCGAGCCCCGGGTTCCACCGAGGAATTCGACGACCGCGCGCATCTTCGACCACGTCTGTCGCGCGGGCTGATGCGGTCCCTCGAACAGACGGATCAGAAGATGATCCAGATCGCCGAGCAGCCAGCGGCTCTTCATCCCCAGCTCGTAGGTCGGCGGGAGGTCCGGCGGTCGTCCCAGCGCGAGCTGACAGGAGAGGAAGGGGAAATCCACACCGGCATCGATCGCCAGTTGCGTCGACCCCCAGAAGCGACCGTTGACCTCCATCAGCACCGGCCGTCCTGTGCGCTCGTCCTGTTTGTATTCCGCCATCGCCACTCCGTGCCAGCCGATCGGCCCAAGCAGGCTCATCGTCTGCGCGCGAAGTTGTGGATCCACGGGGACGCTCTCGCTGAGCACGCTCACGCCGCCCGACGGCGGCTTCTCACGGAGTCGCCGGTGTGCAAATGTCGTCAGCAGCCGGCCGTGATCGCAGATCACGAAGACGCCAAGGCCGGTTCCCACGATCCGCTCCTGGATCAGCGACGGAGAGGACGAGAGGTAGTCGACCTCCGCGTAGAGCCGCAGCAGCTCGTCCGGGGAGGCGGCGTAGCTCACCGTCGTCGATCGCCAGCCGTGGTCCGTGCGTATCCTCGACCGGGTCGGCTTGACCACGGCCGGGAACTCGACGTGCGCCAGAATGCGTTTCACGTCGGCCAGCCCCGAGACGACTTGCGTCCGAGGGATTGGTATCCCGCATGTCGCCGCACGCTCGAGGAGTCGTCCTTTATCCGACACGAAATCGAACGCCTCGAACGGGGGAACCGCGAGCGCACTGTGCCGTCGGAGGACGTCCTGCCTCCGCGTCACGGCATGCGTCGTGACGTCCGTCACGGGAATCATGACGTCCACGCGCTCCCGCGCGGCGAAGTCGAGCAGCCATCGTTCGAATGATTGCGGCTGGCGGTACGGCGAGGGATAGGTCACGTGGGCCGCGGCGTACCTGGACGACGAGGCCAGACTGTCCGGACGCTCCTCGCCGACGATCACGTCGACGCCCCGCCGGCCGAGCGAGCGCGTAATGGCGAGGGCAGGCCGTTGATCACCGTCGGTGACGAACACTTTCATCTGGCTGCCTCACTCGTCGGTTGTTGCATGTTTGCACGCGCGTCCCGCACGACCGCGGTGGCCATCACGTCGTCGTAGCGTCGCGGGCGCAGGATCGACCAGACCGCGAGACTGGCCGGCCACTGCAGCCGGAGGAGAGACAGCATCGTGCGCACGGCGTTCATCCCCACGGCCACCACGCTGATGGGGATCCACACGACGCGGCCGCGCCAGCCGAGCGTGCGCGCGCGGGCCACAAGCGCGCCGCGCGTCGGCACTGCTGGATCGAAGACGTGAATCACCGGAGGTATCCGGTCGAAGTGCCTCACGCACGAGGCGATGACATCGGCGCAGCTTTCGACATCGCAGACGGCAATCGGCAGACCGGGCCGGCCCAGACCCAGATGCCAGCGGCCGAAGAGGCGGCGACCCATCAGCCCCGGCAGCGCCGGGTCGCGCCAGTCCATCAGCGCTCCCGGCCGCACGATGCGCACCTCGATGCCGAGCTTCGGCGCGTCGCGTTCGACGAGCCATTCCTGCAGGCATTTGCCCCACGTATACGCGCCGAGCGGCCTGGGTTTCGACGCCCGGGGCGTGCGCTCGTTCTGCCGCTCCCACGGCGTGCGCGGCGGCGCAAGCACCGAGAGGCTGCTGACCAGAAGGAGCTTGCGGACGCCTGCCGCATGCATCGTGCGCATCAGGTGCCGCGTGGCCGCGATCGAGTTACGGCGATGATCGTCGTACCCGCCGGCGGTCTCCGCTGCGGCGTGCACCACGATGTCGGCCCCGGTCAGCGCGTCGACGTGGAGCCCCTGGCTCAGGTCGGCGGCCACCCACTCGCTCACGTTCGGGTCGTCGCATGCGCTGGCTCGCCCGATGCCTCGAACGGGAGCGAGTGCCCGTGCCACTTCTGCCCCGAGCAGGCCGCGCGCGCCGGTGACGACGACCCGGGTTCCGGCGGCGCAGGACGGAGTCGATCGGCGCGGGGCCGGACGTTCAACCGCCGCGTCGATTCTCGCGGCGAGCGCTTCGAAGATCTCGGTGACGCGGATCAGGTGCCCGCCTGACACGGGCGGCGGTCCTCCCTGGGTGACGGCGCGATAGAACGCACCTGTGAGCTCGGCCAGCCCCGGATAGTCAATGCCCGAACGCAGCCGGCGCAGCGTGCTCCCGATCGTCCTCGACACGAGCTGTGCGCCTTCCACCATGGGGGTGAAGACCTTCTCGAGTGCTTCCGTGCCGGGGTTCGCGGCACCCACGACCATCGAGCGAACGAAGTCGCAGGCCAGCGATCCATGCGTGCCGGTGACGCTGATCGACGAGGCGACCGGCCTGGCCCGAAGGCTGACCGACAGGCGCCCGATCAGATCGCCGGCACGCAGGACCGCGTGGAGAGAAGTCGGCCCGGCGTGCACCCAGGCGAGGTCGATGCGCTCGCCGTCTGAGATCGATTGCTCCATCACAGCGATGAGCGAGTAGAGAGGGTGCGGAAGGATGTCGAGGACCTGCAGGGCAAGCGCCCGAGCGCTGCCGCGGGTCGTGGACACGGCGACGGGCCGGAAGGCAAAGTGACTGTCGACCTGTAGCGGGGCTCCCAGCTCCGCCACCCGCTTCGTCAGGGTCTGGAACGCCGGGTCGAAGAGCAGCTGATGCCCCGCGCACACGATCCGCCGCCGGGACGAGGCGAGATCGAGCAACGCCCTGGCATCACGCGCGGTGAGGGCGAATGGCTTCTCGACATAGACGTGCGCCCCCGCGTCGAGCGCCGCGCAAGCCACTTCGACATGCGAATGGGGCGGCGTGCAGACGTGAACGATATCGGGCCGACCCTCAGCGAGCAGGGCATCGAGCGAGGAATAGGCCTGCGTTCCAGCCGCCGCGGCAAACGCTCTCCCGCGGCCGGGAGTGGAATCGTGGACGCCCACCACGACGGACGGGATCTGCAGGCCCATGACAGCCCGGCGGTGCTGGCGGGCCATCTGGCCCGCGCCGACGAAAGCCACACGCGGTGTCATTGAATGAGGTACTTCCGGACACGAGGTCCGAGATGCCGTGTCACCGAGAGCGGCAGGCGCTTCCATACATCGGCTAGACGAGAGGACGTCGCGCCCGCGCCGGGGGAGAAGGTGCTCCGCCCCTTGATAGGAATCGTGTACCAGTAGAGCGGAATCTCGTCCGCACCCCATTGACGCTTGAAGTGATGGGTCCCCGAGCCCCGAGTCGATCGGCCGAAATCGAACCGCGCGCGTCCCTCCAGGCACCCCGCCCGGATCGCCTCCCAATAGAGCAGCATGTTCGGGCACAGCGTGGAGTACCGCGACAGACACGACGCCCAGGGCACGGTGAGAACGTTGTTGGAGGCGAGCATGAGCATTCCGCCGATCGGTGTGGCGCCGTTCTGCACGACGGCGATCCGCGCCTGGCCCGCGAAGCGCGTGAGGATGGACCGGAAGAACTCGCGATCGTGCACCGGCGAACCGAGCTCGCGCATACGGTTCGAGAAGATCGCGTAGAAGGCATCCAGGCGCTCCAGTCCCCCGAACTCGACGCACAGGCCAGACCGGTGCGCCTTCCGAACCTGGTTCCTGACGGTGCGGTCGAGCCGATGCCACAACTTCTCCGGATCGGGCGGCAGAGGCAGAACCTGGTTCACCTTGTGCTCCATCGGTTGCCAGGCGACCGGCAGCCTCTCCTGGCAGCGCAGCTCCACGACGCTGGCGCCGATCCGATGAGCCTGCGCAATGAGCCCGTTGACGAGCCCGGTGGTCATCGCCGGGGAGGCGGACCGGGGGCCCCCGCCATCCAGGAACGGCATGGATGTCACTGCCGCCCCGATCAGTGGCCGCCGCACGATGAACGCCGGGAGCAGGCCTCCGGGTCCGACCTCGTCCGTGGCCAGCAGGTAGAGGGGCTCGTGCCCGTACGTCTCTTGAATCACGGTGCTCCACTCCGGCGCATGGGCCAGGTGTCCCCCGAGTTGCCGGGAGAGCCGGCGCCACTCTCCGCACTCGCCGGCGACCACGCGTGTGACGTGCACATCGGGTGCGACGGCGCTGGTGCGGTCGCGTTCGTCGACAGCAACGTCAAGGGCGTGGGCAGTCATACGCCATCACCTCGTGTTGGGGGGGACTAATCAGCTCGACGCGACTAGCGCGAGCCGACAGAAGGAAGCGAGCCGATGCGATGCGAGGGGTTCCAGGACACGAAGCGATCTCCTCGAAGGAACCGGAGCCATGCCGTCAGGACAGCGGCGTTCGCCACGCAGAGAAAGGCCGGCAGGCGCAGCGCTCGAGCCCCGGTCCACACCCCGACGAGCGCCGCCGCATAGAAGCTCAGTTGAAGAATCAGCATCACCTGATAGAGCGGTGAACGCGCAAACAGCACCACGTTCAGGAGAAGGGCCGCGATCATGGCCAGCGGCACGAGCCAGCGGCATAGCTTGTGGCTGGCGAGCTCCCAGGCGAAAAGGCCGTATCGAAACGGGTTCAGCAATCGAAGATTGGATGCGAGCACGGCCATGCCCCGAACGACGGTCCTGACCTTTCGCTGAAACTCGCGCGCCGGATCCGCGACGTTCCGGTAGTAGCCGACACTCTCCTGGTCCAGCACGCTCCGCAGGCCCACGGCCGCCGCCCTCAGGACCGTGTTGAAATCGCTCTGACGATCGGCCGCCCACCGGCGGCAGACCTCGCGGCGCGCCGCGAAGAACGACCCGCTGAGCCCCACGACGCCGCAGACTCGCGTCTCGAGCGTCCGGAGGAACATCTCGTATCGGACATAGGCGCTCTCGCCCGCGATGGTGTCACCGTCGATCGACCGATCGATGCTGCTGACGCAGCCGACGGTGGGATCCGAGAAGTTCCTGACGATGCGCGAGATGCCGTAGGGCGCAATAGCGGTGGCCGCGTCGGAGAAGATCAGGATGTCCCCCCGCGCGGCCCGCACGGCCAACTCCTGCGCGGCCTCCTTGCCACGACGCTCCAGCGCACGAACGAGCCGCACCTGTTCCGAGTACTCCTCGACAATCCCGTCAGTGCAGTCGGTCGAGCAGTCGGAGGCCACGATGATCTCCAGCAGATGGCGTGGATAGTCCTGGGCGAGGGTGTTCTCGATCTTGCTGCGAATGCGCTCTTCCTCGTTGTGGACCGCGATGATGAATGAGACGGAGGGGGTGAAGCGACCCTCGCCGGCCTGTTTCGCCTCCCGGCTGTACACGCGCGACAGGAGCAGGAGCGCGAGCGGGTAGCCGATGTAGGCGTAGAACACGAGACCGACCGCAACCCAGAACGTGATTTCAGCCATGATGCACGACCTCGACTGAAGACGGGCTCGCCCATCGGCCTGGAGGGCGAGCGTCGGGCGCCGCCGTTGCGAGACACGTGACGATGGCGCACCTGTCTGCCTCCGAAAGCCAGTGGTGCGTCGGGATCGTCAGCAGGTGTTCCGCCACCCTCTTGGCGTTGGGAAACTCCCTGCCGTGGAACGCCGCGCTGATCTGCCGAATTTCGTTGACCGACGTGGGATACGCGACGCTCATGCCGAGTCCCAGCCGCCGGGAGAGCGCGTGGATGCGGTCCTTGTCGCCCGGCGTGGCGGCAAGAACGGGTAACCGGAGATAGGGGTGCGCCGGCCCATGGACCGGGTGGAGCGACAGTTGCCGACTGAAGTCGGCCGCCGTCTCCGATCTGATCTGAATCGAGTCATGAAGACGTCGTCGCCAGTGACGCAGGAACCCGGCCTTCAAACCCGACAGGAGACGAAGCGGCACGTCCTTCGGAAAAATGGTCTCGCCCAGCCGCAGGAACGGCATCGCCGCCGGAACCCAGTAGAGGCTCGGTCGGATGAAGACGGCCATCAGGAGTATCCGGACGAAGTCCAGCCACATCTCGGCACGCGAGGGAAAGCGCAGGCGCAGGTATCGCTGGTGGACGGCATCGGCAATCCGGTCGCTGCGCGTGATCACGATGCCGCCCGACCCGCACGTGATCGTCTTGCCACGGCCGAGGCTGAAGATTCCGACGTCGCCGAGCGTGCCGAGATAGCCGGCTCCGGACCGCACGCCCATCGCCTGGGCCGCGTCTTCGACCACGACAATGCCGCGCGGCTGGCACATCGCTTTGAGGCGTGCGATATCGGAGGGAATCGCGAACAGATGGTGCGCCACGACGCACAGGGTGTTGTCCGTCAGCGTCTGCTCGAGGAGGGCGTGGTCGAAATCGAACGTCGCTGGATCGATGTCGCACAGGACCGGACGCAACCCGGCTTTCAGCACCGCGGCCGGTACCGAGAAGCAGGTGAACGCGGGGATGACGACCTCGGTCTTCGAGGACAGCGACTTGAGCGCCGCCAACGTCACGGTCAACGCGGCGGTACCAGACGAGACCAGGAAGACATGGGGCACGCCAAAGTGCTCCCTGATTTCCTCTTCGCGCGCGTGAATGGCGCGCACGGGAGACCAGGCGCCGGCAACGGCGTGACCGAGGTCCTGCCAGCCGAACGGGGCGGCGGCAGGAGGCACCGAGCGACCGATTCTCATGGCGGAATCTGCTGTCAATACACGTCGAATGCGTCTACGACGACCCGCTCCACGGGCACGCCCGGCGGCTCGCCGTTTCGGCCGATCACGTCGATCGTCAGCGTGTGGCTGCCGGGCGCGAGGCCGGTCCTGCTGAACAGGACGGCCTGGTACTCCTCTTGAAGGGGCGTGCGGGTGTCTACCTGCGCCACGAAGACGCCGTCCACGCTGACGCGGACTACGCCGGTCGCAAAACCTCGTTCCCCGAGCCACCTGATTGCAGTGCCCGTGAAGGTGAAGGTGGCCTGCGCGCCGGACGTCGTCGCCTGTACGGCGGTTTGCCCGCTCCAGAGCGGAGTGGTGCCACTGGCCGTCCACGATCCGGCATACGTGATCGATGAATCGGTCTCCTGTTTGCGCGTCACGGGAGGCGCGGGCTGGGGCACGGTGATGTCGAATGCGTCGACGTGGACGAGGGCCGCTGTCGCTGCTGGGTTCTTGTCGCCGGTCACGTCGATCCTCAACGTGTGCGGCCCGGCGGCCAGCCCACCGGCGGCGAAGACGGGCGTCTGGACCTGTTCACCCGGCGAAAACAGATCCACGCGCGTGGCGAACGCACCGTCGAGAAACACGTCGGCCAGGCCGGCCCATGGCCCGCGGAACCCGACCAGGCTCACCGAGGTTCCCGTGAACGAGAAGTCCGCGCGCGTGCCCGCGGTCGCGCTGCGTGCTGCCGTGCCTCCACCTGTGTTCTGCGACGTGCCGCTGAAGTTGCGGTCGGTGTTGTGGAGGCTCCACGTGCCGGTGTACACGACAGACGGATCGGCATCCTCGATGCGGGTTCGCACATCGAAGGCGTCTACCACGATCTGGCTCCCGGTGGCGGCCGGGTTCCGCTGACCCGTGACCTCGATCTCCAACCGGTGACTGGCGGGGGCGAGATCGGTCAGGGCGAAGACGACCGCCTGCACGTCGATTGGGGAATACGTGTCGACCTGAGCCTGGAACGCTCCGTCGAGGAAGACGCGCGCGATGCCGCCGCCAGGTTCTCGCAGGCCAACCCAACTGACCGTCGTTCCTGTGAACGTGAACGTGGTGCGCGCGCCAGCGGTGCCGGAGGATGCCGCCGTGCCTCCGCTCCATGCCCTCGTCGTGTCGCCGCCAATCCACCCCGCGGTGAACGTGATGGACGGAGCCGTTTCCTCCGTACGGGTCCCTACCGTCGTCGGCGGCACCGCCGGTGCGATATCGATCGCATCGAGCACGACGGCGTAGTCGGTCGCCTGCGCGTTCTTGGTGCCGGTCGATTCCACGACCAGCGTGTGACTGCCGGCCGCCAAATTGGTGGCCTCGAAGATCGTGGCCTGCACCTGCTCGGTGGTCGAATACAGGTCGATCTCGGTCATGACGCCGTCCAGGTAGACGCGGCCGATACCTGCCCATGGCGCGCGGAAACCGATCCATCTCACCGTCGTTCCGGTGAAGGTGAAGGTCGCACGCGCCCCGCTCGATCGGTTGAACGAGGCGGTGACGCCGCTCCAGCTTCGGCTTCTGCTGCCGTGGAACCACGTGGGCGACTGCCCGCAGTTCACGCAGCCGTCGGTGTAGACGATGGACAGATCCGTGTTCTCGAAACGGGTCGCTCCTGACGCCGGCGGGGGCGGCGGCGCATTCGAGACAGTTACCGAGACGCTGGACGAGGCCGAGTTCCCAGCCGCGTCTCGCGCAACCGCCGTCACCATGTGCGATCCATCGCTCGCCGTCGTCGTGTCCCACGCAACCGAGTAGGGCGCCGTCGTGTCCTCGGGGCCGACGGGCGCTCCATCGACGGAGAACTGCACCCCAGCCACACCGACGTTGTCCGATGCGTTCGCCGCGACGGTCGTCGTCCCGCTCACCGTCGCCCCGTTGGCGGGCGCCGTGATGCTCACAGACGGCGGCGTCGTGTCCGGCACGGCGTTGGACACCGTCACCGTCACCGGGGCGGACGTCGTCGCGTTGCCGGCCGCGTCACGCGCGCGCGCCGTCAAGGTGTGTGAGCCGTTGCTCGCCGTCGTCGTGTCCCACGCAACCGAGTACGGGGCGGTCGTGTCCTCGGGACCGACGGGTGCTCCATCGACGGAGAACTGCACCCCAGCCACACCGACGTTGTCCGATGCGTTCGCCGCGACGGTCGTCGTGCCACTCACCGTCGCCCCGTTGGCGGGGGCCGTGATGCTGACAGACGGCGGCGTCGTGTCCGGCACGGCATTGGAGACCGTCACAGTCACCGGGGCAGACGTCGTGGCATTGCCGGCCGCATCTCGCGCCCGCGCCGTCAGCGTGTGCGACCCGTTGCTCGCCGTTGTCGTGTCCCAGGACCTCGAGTACGGGGCGGTCGTGTCCTCCGCGCCACGCGCCACCCCGTCGACGAAGAACTGCACGCCCACCACGCCCACGTTGTCCGACGCGTTGGCGGCAATCGTCGTCGTGCCACTCACCGTCGCCCCGTTGGCCGGCGAGGTGACACTGATCGACGGCGGCGTCGTGTCCGGCACGGCGTTGGACACCGTCACGGTGACCGGGTTGGAGGTGAACTGAAGGCCCAGCAGATCCCGTGCGACGGCAGTCAGGGTGTGCGATCCGTTCGACACCGTCGTGGTGTTCCACGGAACGGAATAGGGCGCCGACGTGTCCTCCGCACCGAGATTGACGCCGTCCAGCTTGAACTGAACGCCCCGTACCGTCAGTCCGCCGATGATGGTCACACTGGCGTTGACGTTGACCGTCCCGCTGACCGTGGCCCCGCTCGACGGCGACGTGATGTTGACAATCAGTTGCCCGAGTTGTGCCGATGCGGGCGCCGCTGATGCGAGCCACCCAAGCAGCGCGAGCAGAGCCGCGGTATGAGGCCTGGCCGGAAGGTGTCGATAATTCGTGTTCATGGCCGTTTCGTTTTCGGCTCGAGCTCTTGACGGAGCCCGCTCAAGAGCAGCTGGTCTGGGAAGCCGGGGAGACGGCGTGGGAGATGCGTGTGTTCACGCTTCTCGCTTCTTCGTTCTCGGTTCGTGTTCAGTTTCAGGGTTCGCGTTCGAGGTTCTGGGTTCGGTGTTCGGTGTGCGGTGTTCCACCGGAGCAACACGGAGCCGCCGTACGTTTCAGCCTCCGAACGTGAACACGAACCGGGAAGCGAGAAGGGAGAAGTGTGAACGACGAGCTAGTCAATAGATGTCGAAGGCATCGATCCAGACGGGCTCGACGGCGGCGCCCGGCGGCTCGCCGCTGCGCCCGGTCACTTCAATCACGAGCGTGTGCGGTCCCGGCGCCAGGTCGGTCACGCTGAACATGGGCCGTTGATACTGTTCCTGAAGGGCTTGCGAGGTCGGCGGCACCTGTGTGTCGACGGTCGCCACGTGCATTCCATCCACCCTCACGTGCGCGACGCCGCCGACGAAGTGGCGTTGCCCGATCCACCTCACCGACGTCCCGGTGAAGCTCAGCGTGGCGGTCGCCCCGACGGTTGCCCCGCTCATCGCAAGCTCGCCGCTCCAGTACTTGAATCGGTTGCCGAGCGTCCAGCTGACAGGTGCCTCGTACGCGATCGACGGATCCCGCTCCTGCAGACGCGTGACGGCCGGTAGCGACTGCGGCAGCGCCACGTCGAAGGCGTCCACCACGACGAAAGCGCCGCCGGCGGCCCCATTCCTCAGGCCAGTGACATCGATCTGCAGGGTGTGGGGGCCTTCGGGGAGGCCCGTGGCCGTGAAGACGGGCACGCGCACCTGCGGGATCGCCGCGTACAGATCCACCGGAACGAGGAGGTTGTCCAACCTGACCTCTGCGATCCCGCCTATGGGCTCACGGAAGCCGATCCAGCTCACTCCGGTGCCGGAGAAAGTGAACGTCGCTCGAGCCCCGGCGGTGTTGGAAACCGCGGCGGTCCCGGCGCCGGTGTTTGCCGATGCTCCGCTCCAGGGTCGGTCCGGATTCTCCAGGCCCCATGCGCCTGAGTACACGACGGAGGCATTCGTGTCCTGGAACAGGGAGCCGACGTCAATGGCATCGACGGCGACAACGGCGTCGGTTGCCGCCATGTTCCTCGAGCCGGTGGCCTCGATGTTTACCGTGTGACGGCCGGCCACGAGGTTGCTCGCCATGTAGACAACTGCGTGAATCTCCGTGGGTGAATAGGTGTCGATCTCTGCCTGGAACGCTCCATCGAGATGCACGCGCGCGATTCCCCCCCGCGGCCCTCGACGCCCGATCCAACTGAACGACGTGCCGACGAAGGTGAACATCGCCTGCGCCCCTGGAGTCGCAGAAATGGCCGCAGAGCCGCCGCTCCAGGCCGCGCCCGCGTCGCCTTGCGTCCAGCCGGCCGAGTAGCTCGCCGTCGTTTCCTCGATTCGCACGCTCGCCACGGCCGGCGCGAACGCGGGCGCCACGTCGAACGCGTCGACCACGACGGCGTAATCCGAGGCGCAGTCCGGCCCGGGAGCGCAGGAGTCGCCCCCGTGCTTGCGACCGGTCGATTCGACGGTCAGTGTGTGGGGCCCGGGAGTCAGGCCGGTCACGCTGAAAACGCTCGTTTCCGTCTGCTCCGTCAACGAAAAGAGGTCCACTTCCGTGACGAAAGCGCCATCCACATGGACCTTGGCGATTCCGGCCCACGGCGCTCGAAAACCAACCCAGCTCACCGACGTGCCCACAAACGAAAGCGTCGCGCGCGCGCCGGCGGATCGGTTGAACGACGCGGTGCGGCCGCTCCAGTCCCGGCTCCTGCTGCCGTGCCACCACCCTGCCGGCCGACCGGGAGCGGCAGTACCGGGCGTGTATGCAATCGGAGGTTCGGCGTCCTCGACGCGCGTGGCGGCGTTCGCCACCGTCACGACCACGCTGGACGAGGCGCTGTTACCCGTGGCGTCCCGAGCCACGGTGGACAAGACATGCGAGCCGTCGGTGGCGGCACCCGTGTCCCACGACACCGAGTAGGGGGGCGTGGTGTCCACGCCAAGCGGCGTACCGTCGACAGAGAATTCCACTGACGCGACGCCGACGTTGTCCGATGCTGTGGCCGTCACGGCCACGCTTCCTGTCAGCGACGCGCCGTTCGACGGCGCGCTGATCGCGACGGTTGGTGGCACCGTATCGGCGGGGTTGGATACTTTGAACAGCACGGGCACGGAGATAGCGGCATTGCCGGCCGTGTCGCGGGCCACCGCTGTCAGCAGATGCCAGCCGTTCACCGCAGTCGCCGTGTTCCAGGACATCGAATACGGCGCCGTTGTGTCCTCAGCGCCCAGATTGACTCCCTC
>DASTDQ010000230.1:0-8664 GCA_035710305.1 Vicinamibacterales bacterium
GTGGCCAGGACGTTTGTGTTCACCGACATCGTGAGGTCGACGAACCTGGTCGAGGTACTGGGTGACGAGGCGTGGGCCGCGCTGCTGCGCTGGCACAACGAAACCCTGCGTTCGGTGTTCATCGCTCACCAGGGAACCGAAGTCGTCTCGACGGGCGACGGATTCTTCGTCGAATTCGAAACGCCTGACGCGGCGCTCGCCTGTGCCGTCGCGGTCCAGAGGGCGCTGGCGGAGCACCGCCAGGCGCATGGCTTCGCGCCGCAGGTTCGCATCGGCGTTCACACATCCGACGCCACGAAGATCGGTGGCAATTTCGCCGGCAAGGGCGTCCACGAGGCCGCCCGAATTGCGGCGCTGGCCCAGGGCGGCGAGATTCTGGCCAGCCGGCAGACGATGAGCCCGCGTTACAGGGCGTCAGAGCCCCGCCAGGTCACCCTGAAAGGGATCGCCGAGCCGATGGAGATCGTTTCAGTCCAATGGCATTGAAAGACGGCGGGGCGGTTGACGGGGGGAGGGAATATGGCGTTTGCCGGTAAGGTGAGTGACGTGGCTCCCGGGAGATTGCTGGTCATCGACGTCGAAGGAGAGCCGGTTGCCGTGGCAAACGTCGATGGGCAGCTTTACGCCTTCAGTGACACCTGCACTCATCGCAGTTGCCCGCTGTCCGATGGGGAGCTCTCGGGCACGGTCATCACGTGCGCCTGCCACGGAGGCCAGTTCGACGTGACGAGCGGCAAGGTCGTCGGCGGCCCTCCCCGTGAGCCCATCGCGACGTACCCCGTGCAGGTCGTTGGCGACGAGTTTCGCATCGGCTAGAGCAGGACGAGACGTGATGGTCAAGACTGACGTGCTTGCCAAGGTGCCCCTCTTTGCCGGACTGGACGCCGAGGCTATCGAGGCAATCGCCGGCTTTGGTTTTCAGAAGACGTTCCAGGCCGGCGAGCTGATTGTCGAAGAGGGCCGAACGGGCAACGGCATGTTCATCATCGTGTCCGGGCGCGCTGAAGTGATCAAAGGGCTCAACACGGCGCGGCCGCGCACGGTCGCCACCCTCGGTGCCGGCGAGCCCATCGGCGAAATGGCTCTCTTAGGAGAGTGGCCACGGACGGCCTCGGTGCGCGCGGTGGAAACAACCGAGTGCATGGGTATCGATCGGTGGATCTTCCTGGACCATCTCAACAGGGAGCCGAAGCTTGCGCTCCGGCTGCTCCAGATTCTCGCGCTGCGGCTGGCCAACACCGGCGAGCGGCTGGCCGAATAGAGAGTCCTCAGCCGCCCAGGTCTTTCGCGATCCTGGCCAGGGCGATTTTTGTTTTCGCGAGCAACGCCGGCGCTCGATCGCGCGACTGGAGGAAGGTGCAGTAGGCACCCAATTCTCCCAACCGCTCGTGGAAGACCGCCCGGGCCGCGTCCTTGTGGGTCGGGATCGTCGCCCCGCGCGACAGCCGGAAGCTGATTCCCGCCGTCTTGCCTGGATGGGACGGCCCGGCCGGCGACCTGGTCAGCGCATCTGCAAGCGGTACGACGATGTCGATCATCAACGTCTCGGCCGCTCGAGAAAGCCGCTGCAGTTCATCGTCGGATTCTTCGGCGCGCACGAAGAGCCGGCCGAGGATCTGCACCATCAGCTCGTAACACGCATCGCTCAGATTGCTCAATTCAGCGGTGTCGGGGTCGTCAAGGAAATTGAGATCGGTGCTGTCAGCCTGGTCGATCGGCTGCAAGGCGTAGGGATTGGTCAGCACGGGTCGAGTCGGCTGGAACTCCGGGGCCTCGGCGAGCGTGTCTTTGTACTCCTGCCAGATGGTCTTGAACGTGTTGTAGTGCGAATCAGGTGTGTCGCGGCTCGCGCCCTCGCCCTGCACGACGATCACGTTGATCGCCTCGAGTGCCGACGCGAGGTCGGACACCGGTTTCAACTGCGGCAGGCTTCCGAAGTGCAGCGGAGCGGCAATCTGTGCTTCCGGCCCGCTGATGAAGAGCCCCTTCTCGCCATACTTCTGAGCCAGATAGACGAAGCCGTCCTCGATGCCGCGATAGAGGCGGCCCTGCGTGTGATACTCGCGCTCGCTCGCGAAAATGTCGCTCAGGCGCGGTTGGACCTCGACGGGCAGGCTGCGTTCGACTTTTCCGTCGTGGCCGACGAGCTCGTCCGGCTCCTCGATGGCGATGAACTGCTCGATCGTCTCGAGGCTGAAGGGCGCCAATCGCAGGTGAAAGCCGCCGCGACGATCCATCCGAATCGGAAAGTTCGGCCGCCGGAGGTGGGGCGCTCCGCCGATTGCCGTCAGGAGGTTGCACACGGCCCCAAGGTGGAGCATCTCTTCGACGGCCACGCCTCGAAGCAGCCGGCTCCACTTGCGTATCTTCCGAAGCTGGGCATCCGTGACGCCTTCGTCCGTGCTGCTCTTCAGGCTGAACGCGGCGAACAGGTAGCAGCACATCACGCCGTGCTCGATTTCCGCCGCCTCGGTCAGGAGGTAGATCAATTGAGAACGGTTTTCTATGCGTAACGTTGTCTCCATGGTTCTCGATTGGCTTGCGGCCTACGGCGCCTGAAAACCCACCGTTTCGTGCGTCCCGTCGCAGAAAGGCTTGTTCGACGATTGTCCGCACCGACACAACGCCGCGCGTGTCTCTTTGCGGATCACCTCCCCGTTCACGTCAAAGAAGGTGAGGTTGCCGCGCACGAAGAGAGGCCCGTTCGCTTGCGGTTCCACCGTCGTTTCCGTTGGCACCGGCTCCGGCGCTCCGCCGTCAACCCGGCGGAAGTGCAACGCGCCTGAAGGACACTTCAAGACTGTCTGCACGATCCGCTCGGCGTCCGCCGCCTCGACGCGAATCCACGGCCTCTGCTTGCGGTCGAAGACCTCCGGCGCCGTCCTGAGGCAGTTCTCGGTGTGGATGCAATACGCGGGTTCCCAGGTCACGACGATGTGGCTGCCCTTGTATTCCTTCAGGAGGCCTGGTGGCCTTCCTTCTCCTTGTCCCATCACGCACTCCTCGCCTGACGCGGCCCGTGCTCTAGCCAACTGAGCTACGGGCGCTCGACTGCAATGGTACTCGCTGGCTGACGAAACGCGCGCGGGCGGGCTGGGCATGCAGCTTGCTGGCGCCTACTGGCGGAGGTGGGTCATGTCCGTGAGAAGCATTCTGGTTCCGACCGATTTCAGCGAGACATCTGAGGCGGCCCTCCATTACGCGACGGAGATGGCCCTGACACTGGGCGCACGCCTCTATCTGATGCACGTGCCGGGGAAGACCGGCGAGCACTATGAGGCGAAATACCCGCACGGACAATTCGAGACAGCGACCCGCGAGCGGCTCTCATCCTTCCTGACGAAGGAAGAACTCGAGCGCCTGCGTCCCGAATACGCCCTGCGTGTCGGTCCGCCGGCCGAGGAAATCGTGCACTACGCGGAAATCTGCGACATCGACTTGATCATCATGGGCACGCACGGTCGCAGCGGTATCGCGCATGCGCTGATGGGCAGCGTGGCGGAGCAGGTCGTGCGAGCGGCGCCGTGCCCGGTCCTGCTCGTCCGCGCGCCCAAGCGTGCAGCGGTGACGCAGGGCGCCGCCGTGAGAGTGCCACCCGTCAAGCGGATGCTCGCATGAAGGCAATGGCGTGACGCGAAATTCCCCACTGTAGCGAAGGATTTCGCACGTGGTAGGGCTGCACTCTCGGACCTCACTAGAATGAAGGCGAGTGCACGCGATCGAGACCGTCGGTCTGACCAAGTACTACGGACATCTGTCCGGGCTGGCAGGGTCCCTGCCGGCCCGGCTCCGGGCGTCGGCGTCGCCGCCAATCCGGGCGCTCGAATCGCTTGACATCGCCGTTCGCGGGGGCGAGGTCTTCGGGTTCCTGGGGCCCAACGGCTCCGGAAAAACGACCACGATTCGCCTGCTGCTCGGGTTTCTTCACCCGACTGCCGGGCAGGGGCGCGTGCTCGGACTCGACATGGTGCGCGACAGCGTGGCGATACGCCGCCGGCTGGGGTACCTGCCAAGCGGAATCGCGCTCTACGACACGCTCACGGGAGAACAGCTGCTCGATTACCTGGCCGATCTGAGCGGCCGTCCGGCCTCGCGCCGCGCGGCATTGTGTGAGCGGCTGGAGCTGTCGGCGCGCACGCTGAAGCGGCTCGTCCGGGACTACTCTCGCGGCATGCGCCAGAAGATCGGCATCGTCCAGGCGCTCCAGCACGACCCGGAGCTGGCGATTCTCGACGAGCCGACCGAAGGGCTCGACCCGCTCATGCAGCGGGCGTTCTACGAAATCATCGACACCCTCAAGGCCGAGGGGCGGACGATCTTCTTTTCGTCGCACGTGCTCTCCGAGGTGGAGCGCGTCTGCGATCGCGTGGCAATCGTCCGCTCCGGGCGACTCGTGGCGCTGGAGGAGACGGCCAGGCTCGTGGCCCGGCGGAAGCGCAACATTACGCTGCGATTCTCCGGACCGCCCCCGAGACTCGAGGCGGTGTCCGGGATCACGAACGTCGAGCAGGGCGATGGCTGCCTGACGTGTCGTCTCGAGGGGAACGTGCGTCCGTTCCTGGCTGCCATCGCTGACGCGGCGGTCGTGGATCTCACGATCGAGCCCGCGCGCCTCGAGGAAGCGTTCCTCGAGTTCTACGATGAGGCCCCGAGCGCATGAACGCTGCCCTCCTGCGGCACACCTGGCGTTTGCAACGGAACAGGCTCGCGATCGTCTCGATCGCGCTGACCGTCTGGGGCTTCCTGCCCCCCATCATCTATGCGCGGTTCGGCTCTCAGTTCACGGCTCTCGTGCAGAGCGGGTTGCTCCCGGAGCAGTTCGCCCGCGTCGGCGGCGGAGACATCTTCAGCCTCTCCGGTGCGATCGCCCTCAGCTTCATCCATCCGATCGCCACCATTCTGACCTCCGTATTCGCGGTGGGTTTTTCGGCCGCGGCAGTCGCCGGCGAGCGGCAGCGGGGCACGCTCGAGCTCGCCCTGGCGCGGCCGATTTCCAGGCGAGTGCTCTATCTCAGCCTGCTGGCAGCCTCGTTCGGATTCGTCGCCATCTCCATGGCGGCACTGGTGGCTGGCAGCGTCTCCGGGGCGACTTTCGCGGGTGTGGTCAAGGAACTGGCGTTCGGAAACCTGCCGCTCCTGTGGCTGAACAGCGTCCTGCTGTTTGGAGCCTTTGCGGCAATCGGACTCGCCGCATCGGTCTCGTTCGACCGGCTCGCACCGGCGTTCGGCACGGCGCTGGGCATCGTGGTCGCCATGTACGTCCTTGAAGTGCTCGGTTCCCTCTGGCCCGCGGCGGAATTCCTGCAGCCGTACTCGCTGTTCCACTACCTCAAGGCCAGAGCCATCCTGAACGGCCTGGCTGCGCCCTTCGACATGTTCCTCCTCTCGTCGGTCATTGTGATCGCGATGGTGTGGTCCCTGGCGGTTTTTCCCCGCCGTGACCTCGCGGCGCCAAGCTGACGTTCATCGTGCGACAATGCCGCGCATGATTACATCCATTCCCTCGCACGCTCGCACCCTCGCACTCTCGCTTGGCGCAGGGATGGTGGCAGCAGCTCTCCTCTTCCTGATCGCCTCATCAATCTCGATCGACGCGCAGGCTCCGCGCTCCGTGCAGGACGGCGTGTTCAGCGACGCGCAGGCGGTCCGTGGCCAGGCGCTTTACGTGCAGCGGTGCGCCGGCTGCCACGGTCCCGCGCTGGAGGGCGCGCAGGCGCCGCCGCTGATGGGCGCTGCGTTCACCACGAAGTTCCGCGCCGAACCGCTGTCGGCGCTGTTCATTCAGATCCGATACGCCATGCCTCCGAACGCAGCCGCGGAGGCGCAGTTGACGTCCGAGCAGGCGGCCGATCTGGTAGCGCACATTCTCAAGACGAACGGTTTCCCCGCCGGCAAGACTGACTTTGCGGGAGCGGACGGGCCGAGCAGTCAGATTGCATGGCCTTCTGCAGGTGCCTCGGGTGGCAACACCGCGGCACCCGCGACGATGTACCGTCCCGCCGGCAACCTCAATCAGTTGATGCGCGGCGTCTTCTTTCCGAATTCGAATCTGATCTTCTCCATTCAGGAGGTGGAGGCAGCAGACCTGCCGCCGCCGCCCCCGGCCTCGAGGCCCGACGGGCTGACGACGTTCGATTGGGGCCTGTTGATCTACAAGGGATGGCCGGTGGTTGAAAACTCCGCCACCGCGCTCGCCGATGCATCGATGCTGTTGCTTCAGCCCGGCCTTCGCTGCGAAAACGGCCGGGCCGCGCCGATCACCGAGCCAGACTGGATTCGATTCACCGATCGCATGATCGCCGTCGCGAAGCGGACGTACCGGCTCGCGCAGACGAAGAACAAGGACGCCGTCTCGGAGTACACCGCCGATCTCTCGAATGCCTGCAACGCCTGCCATGGGACGTATCGCGCCGACGGCGGGCGCGGACGCGGGCGCGGCGGCAACCTGAGCACTGCCGGACGCTGCATGCATCGGTAATCGCGCCGGGCTTGACTCGGACATCGGAGCCGTTGTATTAAACCTATGGGTTAATTAACTCATAGGTTCACTACACATGGCCGTCGATCAGCTCAGCTCCACTTTTGCCGCCCTCGCCGACCCCACCCGCCGGGCCATCCTCGCACGGCTGGCCTCCGGCGAGTGCTCCGTCACCGAGCTCGCCGAGCCCTTCGACATGAGCATGCCCGCCGTCTCCAAGCACCTCCGCGTGCTCGAGCGCGCGGGTCTCATCGCACGGGGACGCGAGGCCCAGTGGCGCCCCTGCCGGATCGAGGCCGGACCCCTCAAGCACGTGGCCGACTGGACCGAGCGCTATCGCCACCTCTGGGAAGCGCGTTTCGATCGGCTCGAACACTACCTGCAAGGAATGAAAGCGAAGGAGAAGACCCATGGCCGTAAGCAGCGTGGCAAATAGCGACACCTTCAAGGTCACGACCCCGTCCGATCGCGAGATCACCCTGACGCGCCTCTTCGACGCCCCCAGGCGGCTCGTGTTCGAGGCGCTCACCAGGCCCGAGCACGTCAAGCGGTGGTGGGGCATCCTCGACGACCAGTACTCCGTGCCCGTGTGCGAGATGGACCTCCGCGTCGGCGGCAAGTGGCGCATCGTCGGGCGAGGCCCGCACGGCGAGGGCCCCGAGTTCTACGGCGAGTACCTCGAGATCGTCCCGCCCGAACGCCTGGTCAACACGGAGATCTTCGCGCCGTTCCCCGACGCCGGGTCGGTCGTCACCGTGGTGCTGACCGAAGAGGACGGCAAGACGCGCCTCACCGTCACCGCCGCCTACCCGTCGCGCGAGGTGCGCGACATGGTGCTCCAGACTGGCATGGAGACGGGCGCCGCCCTCAGCTACGACCGTCTCGAGGAGGTGGCGCGGGAGCTGCGGTAAACTTGAAGGCTCGGTGGTGGGTGTAGCTCAGGGGTAGAGCGCCTGACTGTGGCTCAGGAAGTCGCGGGTTCGAAACCCGTCACCCACCCCACTCTTCCTTCACATTGCTCGATTGTCACCTGGACGGCGTCGCGGATGCCTCGCGGCGGCGGAGTTCGTCAGGCAGGTTGAAGAGCACGTGAATGCGGGTCTCGGGCGTGGGGGCCTGATCACGATCCAGGATGGCTGCGACCCGCTTTCCGTCCGGTGCGAGCGAGAACGACGGGATGGAGCCGAGATCCGAAATCTGCACGTCGGACCAGTGGCGCGCCTTCTTCGGCAACAACTGGTCACCGGCGACTGTATAGGTCGCGACCCAGATGCGCCGGTCGGAGCCCTGATAGAACAGCTCGTGTCCGGAGGATGACCACTGGGGATAGCTTCCCCCCTCGCTCGATATCTGTTGTCTTCCGGAAGCCGCCACGTGGATTCCGTTCGGCGTGGTCAGTAACGGCCTGACGTAAATCTCGGCCCGACCGGATTCCCGAGATCCATAGGCGACGAACCGTCCGTCCGGCGAAAGAGCAGGGACGAGCCCGTCCAGCAGGGCCTCGGGTTCTCCGAACTTCAGCCCTTCCGGAGTTCGCTCGACCGACACGACCCACGATCGCCCCCCCTCGGCGGAAGCGGAATAGGCGAACCGGTCTCCGGCCTTCGAGAACGACCCCAGGTTGAATACGCCGGATTCCGCCTTCGGTCCCGCCTCTCCTCCGGCGCCCCCGTCGGAGCGCGACCAGCGGATCAAGGGGCCATTCCCCGTGAGGATGAAGTCACCTTGCGGGGTCCAGACAGGCCAAATCGCCCTGTCGCCGGAATTGAGCTTCGTCAACAGATCCCGGGCGGGATCGTAGACCCACAGGTCGCTTCTTCCGTCCTCCTGGAATATCGCCGCGACTCGCTTTCCGTCGGGGGAGACCGCAACATATGCATACTCCCTCGGCTTGGCCAGAAGCGGCGTCACCGTGCCGGACGTCTCCACCCAGGAAATCACGCGATCGGTAGACGCGGGTCCTTTCACATACACGAGCGTGCCGTCAGGTGAGAGATCGAACTCCGCATTCGCGACATTCGGGGTGAATGCGACGCCCTGCACCAAGGGAATCGCGGGGCCCGTGATCTCCAGGCGATCGAGATCGAACCGTGCGGCAAACAACGATCCGGATTGGTAGTAGATCAGGTGACCGGTCGTGGAGTAACGGCCGTAGGGAGCGTTCGAGAGGAGGCTTTTGACCGTTC
>DASTDQ010000231.1:0-10376 GCA_035710305.1 Vicinamibacterales bacterium
GCCGACCATCCAGGCGAGTACCACGAGGGAGGCAAGCCGCGCCCCGATGGTCATTCCGGCTAGTATAGACGGCGCCTCCCCCCTGTCAGTTTTACCGGTCCACCCTGACAGATCGGCCAGTTTCCCCCCCCCTGAGACGGATGTAGCCTGCTTCGGCCATGAAACCAGCCCAACGTGGATGTCGGCGCGATCGCGGTGCGATTCCCGGGTGGCAGAAGACGGTTGCGCTAGCCGAAACGTACCTGCGCGCCAACATGAATGCTTCTGTGTCCGTGTCCACGCTCTGCCGCATCGTCGGACGCAGCGAGCGCGGCCTGCGTAACGCGTTTTATCGCGTACACGGTATTGGCCCCAAACGATGGATGCTCGAGGAGCGATTGCATGGAGCCCGCCGCGCCTTGAGCGAGGTGCGCTCCAGACCGATGACGGTCACCGGCGTCGCGACCGACCACGGGTTCTACGAACTGGGGCGCTTTGCAGCCACCTACAAACAGGCGTTTGGGGAGGCTCCTTCTCAAACGCTGCGAGGCGCCGGCCGCAAGTCGGCTGCGTGAACAGGTCCGAACACGAAAGGGCACGGCCATGCTTGCACGAACCAGCACCGTTACGAAGGGATCGGCCGACGTCGCGCCGTGGGACCCCGCACTCGCCAACGATCGATCTGGGCGCGGCCGGCTCCTGCGCATTCCGGTCGAGCACATCGGCATCGGCGCGCCACGGCCCGGAAGGGCCGGAGAGGACATTCAGCGCCTGCTCGCTGAGGTCGCTGCGCGACTGGCGGCCACCGAGGCCGATTCGTCGGACGAGGGCGTCGTAAGCGACCTTCGCCAGGTCGCCGGGGCGCTGCAGGTCGCTTTCGACGAGCTCCAGCTGCGCGAGGGCGCGGGCGAGGACGACTCGCAGGGTTGCCCCAACGTCCGGTTGTTCGGAACCTCGCGCCTGATCGTGTCTGAAAGCGAAGCGGTTCGCGGGGCTCTCGCTCAGGTCGAGCAGGTCGCGCCCACTCCTGCCACTGTGCTGCTGATCGGCGAGACCGGCGCGGGGAAAGAGGTGTTCGCGCAGGCGATTCACGAGCTGAGCCAGCGGCATCAGCGCCAGATGATTCGCGTGAGCTGCGCCGCGATTCCGAGCGCGCTGATCGAGAGCGAGCTCTTCGGCCGGGAACGGGGCGCGTACACGGGCGCGATCACGCGGCAGATGGGCCGATTCGAGGCGGCCAGCCAGTCCACGCTGTTCCTCGACGAGATCGGCGAGCTGTCGGCGGAAGTCCAGGTCAAGCTCCTGCGCGTACTCCAGGAGCGGGTGATCGAGCGGCTCGGGAGCACGCAATCGATCAAGGTCGACGTGCGAATCATCGCGGCGACCAACCGCAACCTGGAAAAGGCGGTCGAGGACAAGTCGTTCCGCGAGGACCTGTACTACCGCCTCA
The DNA here is from genome assembly GCA_035710305.1 of Vicinamibacterales bacterium. GTDB lineage: Bacteria > Acidobacteriota > Vicinamibacteria > Vicinamibacterales > UBA2999 > Gp6-AA40. The sequence goes on from DASTDQ010000231.1 coordinate 1,430, forward strand.
ATGTCTTCCCCATCGTCGTACCGCCGCTCCGCGAGCGCCTCGACGACATCCCGGGGCTCGTGTGGGAGTTCGTCAACGAGTTCTCGAAGTCGCTCGGCAAGTCGATCTCGTCGATCTCGAAGGACTCGATGCGACAGCTGCAGCTCTACCCGTGGCCGGGAAACATCCGCGAGCTGCGCAACGTCATCGAGCGCGCCGTCATCATGGCGACCGGCCCCCGGCTGACCGTGCCATTGCCGCAGCCCGGCGTCGCCCGCGTGACGCAGACGCAGACGGCGCTGACGCTCAAGGAGCTCGAGATCGAACATATCCGGACCGCGCTCAAGACCACGAACTGGCGGGTCCGCGGTAAGGGGGGCGCGGCCGAACGGCTTGGCCTGAAGCCGACAACGCTCGAATCGCGAATGGCGAAGCTGGGCGTGATGCGACCGAAAGACATCGCAGGGGCCGGTCTCTAGACCGGCCCAGGCGGGTCTGCCTTCGACTTCGCGCCTTCTTCGAGCTCGGAGACGCGCTCGCCTTCGGCCATGTGCAGGGTCTGTGATGGAAACGCGATCGCAGTTCCCGCGCGCTCGATGATCTCCATGACCCGCAGCAGCAGCTTCTCCTGGATCTCCAGGAAGGCCGACCAGTCGTGGGCGAAGACGTAGGCATACAACTCGATGTCGAGCGAAAAGGCGCCAAGACGGAGGAACCTGACGCGCACGCTCTCGAGCTCGACGCCGGGCTGCCGGGCGAGGAGATCGCGCATGTTGTCCGTGACCGCGCGCATCTGCTCCGGCGTCGTGTCGTACTGGAGCCCGACGAAGTGGTGAAACCAGAACTTGTCGCGGTCCGACACGGTCTCGATGCTCGCGGACGCGATCACGCCGTTTGGAACGGTCACGATCGTCCGCTCGAGCGTTCGGATGCGCGTCGAACGGAGGCCGACCTCGTCAACCGTTCCCTCGGTCGTGCCGAGACGCAGGAAGTCTCCGACTCGTACGGCTTTGTCGAATACGAGCGAGACACCGCCGATGAAGTTCTCCAGCGTCTTCTGCGCCGCGAGCGCCACGGCGATGCCGCCGATGCCGAGCCCGGCGAGCACCGCCGTGACATCGCGGTCGAACCGCCACAAGACGAGCAGGAAGGCGGCCGCGTACACGAGCACGTCCGCGACACGACGTCCGAGCCGCAGCAAGGCGACGCTCTCACCGAGCCTGGAGGCGTTGAGGTGCCGGTAGATGTAGCGCTCGCCGAAGGCGTTCAGCAGGGTCGCCGACCACACCAGGCCGCAGATCGCCAGGAAGAAGGCCGTCACCGCCCAGAACTGTCGCTCCAGGAGCGGGAGCTCGAAACTGCTCGACGCGGTCCGAATCACGATGCCGAGCACGATCAGGCGCAGGGCGCCGGGAAAGTGGTGCGTGATCGGCCCATCCCAGACGTGAAAGCGACGCTGCAGGTACGGCGTCACCGACTTGCTGACTGCCCAGCCAAGCAGGCCGAGCAGCCGATAGCCGATCGGAAGGACGACGATCAGCAGCAGCCACTCGAACAGGCGGATGCCGACAATGCGGACCGCCAGGAACCCGGGGAGGTAGCGATCGATCGGGACGAGATCGATTTCGTCGTGCACGTCGGGAATGCGCTCGAGTGTCGCGCGAGCGAACAGCCACACGCTCTGACCTTCGACCGTGACGCGCTCGACGACGAGATCGAGCTGACCGGTGGCGGTGCTGACGGTTCCCACGACGTCCTGATCCGGCCTCAGTGGGTTGGCCAGCGAGCCCTCGCGCCGATCGCTCAGCTCGTTCACGCGGACGGGCAGCCGGCTGTCGAGGACGACGTACAGCTGGCGCGCGAGGTCGACGGCCGCCTGGCCCCTCAAGCGTGTGTTCAAGTACAGCGGAGCCACGTCGTTCTTCCCGTCCCGGGCGGCGCTCATGAATCCAAGTACGGTCCCGCGCGGCGTGTCGCGGCCAAGCAGGTCCTTTTGCGGCTCGGCCTGGGCGGCGGGCGCGGCTGCGGGAGCATTCGCACCACCCTGGGCCGAGGCCATCGAGCCGGGCACGGCGAGGGCGAGAACGACGGACGCGAACCAGAACCGGGGCCTGGGTGTTGGCATGTGTCACCTGAGGCCGTCCATTCTCCTCAATTGCCACCCGCTCTGCGAGGCGCATGCCGGCCCCTGAAGCGTGAGCGGATCCTCCTGCCCGTTGGAGGCGGTCCGAAATCTCGGATCGGCAGCCCCGCGGGCTGGACACTGGTAACGCCGAATACAATCCCAGAGGCTAAAATAGGAGGCCGCGCTCGGGTCGAGGTACGGCTCGTCGTTTGCACCGCAGCAGGCGCGTTCGACCTTGGAGGAAAGGTACGCACATGAGAAAGCTGTCCGTCTTCTTCGTGGCGCTGCTCCTGGCCGGCGCAAGCGCCGCATTCGCCCAGGACGTTCGATACAACTTCGACAAGCAGGCCAACTTCTCGTCGTTCAAGACCTACAGGTGGGTCCAGATCAAGGGCGCACAGGCGCCCAACGAACTGGTGGACGGGCAAATCAAGGCCGCGATCGATTCCGAGCTCCACACGAAGGGGCTCTCACGGGTCGAGACCGACTCCGCCGATCTCTACATCGGATACCAGGTCGCGGTGAACACCGAGAAGGAGTACACCACCTTCAACACCGGCTGGGGCACGGGCCCGGGTTGGTACGGCGGAGGCTGGTACGGCGGCGGTGGAATGAGCACCACCACCGGCACGACGTCGACGATCTACGTCGGTCAACTGGCGGTGGACATGTACTCGTCTGCGGGCAAAGCGCTCATCTGGCGCGGAAATGCCAGCAAGACGATCGACACGAACGCGAAGCCGGAAAAGCAGCAGAAGAACCTGGCCAAGGCCGTCAAGAAGCTGTTCAAGAACTATCCGCCGCCGGTGAAGAAGTAGGATCACGGTACACGGGGAGCCCGGTCGCCCCGGGCCCCCCGGACCGTCTCCGCTGCCCGCTGCCTTACTGAGGCTTGGGCCCTGAGCCCTGGCCCCTGCTACTTATGTCCGTCTCAATGCACCACGAACGAGACAACGTGTACCGCTTCGACATTCGCGGCACGCTGACCAAGGCCGAGATGGATCAGGCGTCGTCTGCGGTTGTCGTCGAAATGAAGCGCATAGGCAAGGTCAGACTGCTGTTCGTCCTGATCGGGTTCAAGGGATGGGAGAAGAACCAGGCCTGGAACGACCTGACGTTCTACGTGCAGCACGGCGACCAGATCGAGCGGATCGCTATCGTGGGCGACGAGCAGTGGAAGAGCGAGGCGATGATGTTCGCGGCCGCCGACCTGCGGAGCGCTCCCGTGGAGTTCTTCCCGTCACGGGCCATGGCAGAGGCACGCGCTTGGCTTTCATCCTGATCTAGGGTTCACTGGCTTCGGTGCGTTCGTCTCGGGCGCTGGCACGCGCATGTCTCACAGCCTCGCAACGCGGCTCATCGTCTGGAGTCTTGCGGTCACGGGCGCCGTGTATCTCCTGACGATCGGCCTCTCGAACCGTGCCGGACGACAGACCGCAATCGCCGCGGCGCAGCGCGAAGCCTACGCCGGCGCCGACGCGGCCGCGCGCGCGATCGACGATGTGCTGCACGCGGTCGAGGAGAGCGGCGCGGCGCTCGGGCGTGCGGTCTCTGAACTCGAGCCCGACCGCGACGCCCTCGACCGACTCGTCGAACGTTTCTCGTCCGACGCTCGCGGCACGTCCGCAAGGTATCAGGTCGTCAGGGACCCATCCGACGAGGCTCCCTCGTGGTACCGCGAGGCGCGCGAGCGGGGCTCACCAGCCTGGAGCGAGCCATACCGGGATGCGAGCGGTGAAGGCGGCACCATCATCACGTGGTCGCTTCCCGTGCCGAAGGCCGGCGGCTTCGGCGCCGTCGTCGCCGCCAGCGTTCGACTGGACTTCCTGTCGTCGGTGCTCCGCGACGCTCAACCGGGGACGAACGGGTTCGCACTGGTGCTGTCCAGGCAAGGCCTGCTCATCGCGCACACGCGTCGAGATCTCAGCAAGGCCGTCCACGATCCGCTGGCCGAGCTGTCGCCCGAGCTCCGGTCCATCGTCGCGCCGATCGTGGATCGTGCCCGGGCCGGTGAGTCCGGGTTCGGAACCCTCTCGATCGACGGCGAGCCCTACCGGATCACGTTCCGTCCGATCAGCCGCACCGGCTGGTCGCTGGCCACTGCCTATGCGGAACGCGATGTCCTCGCGGACGTGGCCTCGCTGCGCCGGACGCAGATCGCCCTCGCCGTGTCAGGGCTGCTGATCCTCGGAATGGCCGTCGTGATGCTTTCCCGCCGTATCACGCGTCCGCTCGTCGGCCTGGCGGCGAGCGCAGGCCGCCTGGCCACGGGCGATCTGGACGGTCCGCTGCCGGAAGCGGCCTCGCGCGACGAGATCGGCGCGTTGACGACGGCGTTTCGCCACATGCGGGATTCGCTGAAGGACTACATTCGCAACCTGCAGGAGACGACCGCGGCCAAGGAACGGCTCGAAGGAGAGATGAAGGCGGCCCGCCGCATCCAGGCCGACATGCTGCCGGCGCCGGAGGCGGGAAGCGGGCCCGAGGGCTATCAGCTGTCGGCGGCTCTCGTCCCGGCCCTGGCCGTCGGCGGCGACCTGTTCCATCACTTCGAACACCAGCGCCGTGTCTTCTTCCTGGTCGGCGACGTGTCGGGCAAGGGGGTGGCGGCCGCACTCTTCATGGCGCGCACCAAGACGCTGTTCGATGCGGTGGCTGCAACCCAGCGCGATCCCGGTGGTGTGCTGGCGGCGCTCAACGACAGCCTGTGCCGGCAGAACCAGTCGGGCATGTACGTCACCGTCGTGTGCGGCGCTCTGAATCTCGATACCGGCGTCGTCAGCTTCGCAACCGCCGGGCACGAACCGCCTGTGATCGTGGGCCCCAAGCGGAGCCCTCATCCGCTCGAGACCGAGGGGGGACCGATCCTAGGACTACTGCCCATCGCCAGCTTCCCCGTCTCGAGCATCGCGCTCGAGGAGGGGGACGCGCTGGTGATGTACACAGACGGCGTCTCCGAGGCTCGAGATGCCGCCGGCGGCTTCTTCGGCCCCGAGCGGCTGCTCGAGGCAGCCGCGCGCAGCGCGAGCGGGGACGCCACTGCCATCACCACGGGCCTTTTGCAGGCGGTCAAGGCCTTCGCGGCGGACGCCCCTCAATCCGACGACATCACGATCCTGACGCTCAGGCTGACGCGACGACCGATTCTAGAGGTCACTTGAATCGAGCACGAGATCGGTCGTTCACCCTTCTCCGTTCTCGCTTCTCCGTTCGTGTTCAGGTCCCGGTACTACGGCCGACATCGCCAAGAACCCCCGCGGGAACGCCGAACCCTCGCACACGACGAACCCTCGAACCGAACGTGCCCGCCTTCGCGCGAAGCGCTTCGGCGAGGTCTCGCCGTAGCCTTGGCGGAGGCGGAAACACGAACCGAGAAGGCCAGAAGCGAGAAGCGTGAACACACGATCTCTTGCTCAACTACTAGTACTTCGACGTTCAGCGCAGCGCCTGCGACGCCGTGAGGACCTGCATGCCTCCACGGGGATACCGCACGCCGATGTCGGCCAGCACCGAGGTCGCGCTCGTTCCGCAGGGGAACTGCGAATCGAACCCGAAGCGCCTGGGTATGCCTGCCGCAACGCGCAGATCGCCGAAGCGCTCCGTCAGTTTCGCTCGAGGGAACGTCAGCATCGGGCCGCCCAGGCTCGTTCCGTCGAGCATCTGAATCGTGACGCTGTCCACATCGACCGGCGTCAACGCCGTGATGACGATGTCGAAGCGCCGGCTGAGGGGCCGCGGTGCGTACGTGAGGCTCGTGGCGAGGCAGCCGAAGTTGACGAACGCCGGTTGTTCGACCGGCAGCTGGGACGGCACCTCGGTGATGGACGCTGTGATCATCGACGATGTCGGCAACGGGTTGACCTCCGTGCTTTCATCGCACGCGGACGCGGTGACGCACAAGGCGCACACGGCGCACGCGATCATCTGACGACGAATCGAGTCGTTGACTCGCATGATTCCTCCTTCGACCCGTGTCTCTTACACCACAGCTCGCTTGTGTTGAGGCTCCACCGCCCGACCGCAACGAGAAAGGACTGCCGATTCCGCCGGGCAGAGCGTTGCCTTTGCCACCAACACAAGCGAGTTCCTGGGTAAAACGTGCGTCACCTTATATCGCAATCGCGACGCTCTGGTACGCGGAAAGCTGCACGCGATTCGCGGATGAGTGCGATCACGAAATTCGTCGGCGTTGCGATCACGAAACAGTAAGACTCAGAAGCGGTAGGTCAGTGATGAGGAGTAGAAGCCGAAGCCGCGATCGACAAAAGTGTTCTCGAGGAAGTCGCTCGAGAAGAACCTCGAGATCACGCCGATGAGCGTCAGGTGCGGCGTCGCGCTCCAGCTGACGACCACGCCGGGGTTGGTCCCGACGAATCTGTGATCGTTGGCCCGGCCGTTCAGCAGCGGCCTGAGATCGATGCTGTAGAGACCGTCGTGTACGCTCGTCCGGAAGTACGCGGGGCTTTCGACCACAATCGCCACGCGGCGCGAGGGCACGAGCTGGATCGCCGGCGTCACGTCGCTGAGGTTCGTGGGACCGAACAGCCCGACGAGGCCCGAGTACGAATTGCCTGGGAACAACGGATTGAACGACTCGAGTTTCGGGTCGTCCGGGTCGCGGTCGCCGGACGCGGAGTTGACGCGCAGGCTGAAACGCGGACGCATGGGCCAGCCGCTCACGCGCACGCCGTTTTCGCTGGCCAGGGCCCACGCGCGGACGGACGCGCCGTTGAAGCTCCCCCACTGGCCGATGACGTCGTAATTGAAGTCCAGCGACTTCCAGGTCCCCGTGAACTTCCCCCCGATGGTGTGACGCAGCTCGGAACCGACGCCTTGCGCGTACAGGGACACGTCGCGATCCACGCCCAGGTAGTACAGCCCTCCGGACCCGGCTCGCACGCCGAATCCGCGTCTGGACACGGCCGCTCCCCAGAAGTCCTGTTGATGGTTGGGGACGTCGTCGAAGACGCCTTGTCCGATGCCCACGAGACGAGCAGCGCCCCCTTCGACGACCCATTCGCCCACCCGAAGCCCGGCGCTCACGCCATCGAAGCTCCGCTTGACGTTGAGACCCTGGCTCGCCGAGATCAACCGGCTCGAGCCGATGGCGAGCTCCTGCCGGCCGACCCTGACCGTCAGCTGACGAGGCCGGCCTCGCGGGGACTGGTACTCGACAAACACCTGATTGAGATCGACGGTGTTCTTGTCGGTCGGCCGCGGCGATCCGCCTTTCCCGCCGATCAGGCCGCTCTGCACCTCGCCGAACACGCGGAAGCCTCTTCCCACGTGCCAGTCCGCCGCAAACAGATACCGCTGGAAGAGGTAGTTGTCTCGCGCAGTCGTTCCGCCGGGGCCGTGCACGCGAAAGCCCTCGGGACGAATTCTCACCTCGCCGCCAAGCGTGAGAAACGATCGGCCTTCTCTGAAAGGGATGTATTTGATGGCGTCGAACCGGTCGGTGCGCAGTGCGGGGTCTTGAAGAAAGCTCCAGTCTTCCTCGGCGAGGTTCGGCCGGTACACCCGTGCGGACGACGCGGCGTCGGGCTGCTGCGCTCCGCTCGCTTCTGCGGCGAACAGGATTGGTAGAAGGCCGAGAGCGAGGGGCAATGCCCGCGAAGGCACGAGCCCCCGCGGGCCGAATAGCGTCACGAGGGGGAGCTACTTCAGCGACTTCCTCACCGTGACCAGGTTGACGGGCTTTTCGGCGTAGTCGTCGATCACCACTCCGTCCTTGCCATCGGGTTTGACGCGCGCGGCGGCCGCCATGGTCCCCTTGCCCAGGCCGACGGAGTCGACCTCGAAGAAGATCGCTGCGAGCTCGAAGCCGGCGCGCGGCTTGGCGTCAACGGCGGCCCCGCCGACGAACGCGATCGGGCTGTCGGTGACGATCGAGATCGACCGGCCCTTTCCCTTGTTGACCGTCTGCCTGGCCCAGCGGATGGAGACCTTCCGTCCGTTCACCTCGACGTAGCCGACTTCAGGCATCTTGCGCAGGACGGGCAGCAGTCCCGGATATCCTCCCGTTCGCAGCGCCTCGGTCATCGTCGTCCGATCGCGCGGGTCCGTGTACTTGTTGATCTGGATCGTCACGTTGGCCGACACGCCGGCGTCCTTGCCCGAGACCTGGGCGTTGGCAAAGAACGTTTCCGGCGGCTTGCCCTCTCCCTGGGCGAGTGCGGGCGTTGCGGCGAGGACGGCCGTGAGGTACACGGCACAATGGGTCAGAACGTATCGCATGGTATGAGGCTCCTTTGCCGGGCCGCCGGCGCCAGCGGCATGGCGTTGAACAGTCTAGCAGGATGCTGATTTAATACGTGATTGCTCGTCTAACCGTTCGACAGGAGGTACATCATGCGCATCCGGCTCCCGTTACTTCTCGCCGCCGTGCTGTCCGGGTTGCCGATGGTGGCTGGACTCCCAGCGCCCGCCGATGCGCAGAGCCCCCTTCCGGTGAAGTACAACGCCACGGCCATCAACATGGGCGACGCTCGCGCCAATGCCGGACGCGTCTTCATCGAGATCGAGCGATGGTCCACGCCCGCGGAGCGCAAGAACCTGCTCGACGTGCTGTCGAAGAAAGGACCGGAGAACCTTCTGGACACGCTGCAGCGCGCCAAGAAGACGGGGTACGTCAGGCTGCCGCAAACGCTTGCCTGGGACCTGCGCTATGCCTTCGAGACGCCCCTGCCAGAGGGTGGGCGCCGCGTGATGCTTGCGACCGATCGCCCGATCGGCATGCAGGAAGCGCGGTCGAACCGCCGGACGATGGACTATCCGTTCACGCTGATCGAGATCCGCTTCGACAGAAACGGCGTCGGCACGGGAAAGATGTCGGTGTACACC
>DASTDQ010000232.1:0-3562 GCA_035710305.1 Vicinamibacterales bacterium
GGAGGCGTTGATGAGGGCGCTGCTTTCAGAGTGGCGTAACGCCATAACTCCTCCAGATGCTCTGCACAGCAGCTCTGGTGCCAGGCCGTGCCCGCCGGCCCGGTGGCCCCGTTTAGCTTGCCGGAACACGCGGTGTGGAATTTTCGGCACCGTCTTGGCGAAATTCCGCAGGCTCAAGAAGGCGGATCGTTGACACGTCAAGAAGACGCTGCGATTCACGGGTGGCGCCGCCGGGCGGCCTGGCGCGGGTCTTGCCCTCGAGAGTCGGGAGCACTGACGTGTTTCGAGCAGCCCTCCTTTCGACCGTGTTGACGCTGGCCGCCGGGCAGAACGCCGCCGCCCTGTTGTGCGGTGTTTGGTGTCACTCCGGTGGAGAAATGGCCGGCGCGTGCGAGCACCAAGCGGAGGCAGCGTCGTCAGGCATCATCGCCTACGACGACTGCACGGTCACCGGCAACGCGACCGTGTTCGTGCGCGAGGACGTTCGCCGCAGCGCCTTGGCACCGACTGTTCACAGCGGAGTCCTGGTTCCGCGGTTCGCATTCACGCCACGGGTTTCCAGCAGCCTTTCAGCGTACGAGGCTGTCGGGCGTCGGCGGCTCGAAATCCGACCTCTCGTTCAGGCCCTCCGAATCTGAGTCGCGGCAATCCCCGTACAACAGGCCTCGATCGAAGGGCGGGCGTCGAGGCCCGCTCCCCGACTTGGTCCGAACCTGCAACTCGCAGCGTGACGAAGGTCACAGAAACGGCAGGTCTGTCATGAGAACGGATTCGATTCGGGTGCTCGCGAGCGCCGCGATTGCGTTCGCCGCCTTTACGAACACCGCGAACGCCCAAACCGGCTCGCCGATTCTGAACGCCTTCGACGTTCAGAAGCTGGTGGCGAGCACGGAGCCGGCGGACAACGCCCGTCTGAGTGCTCATTTCGCCGCTCTGGCCGATCACTACACGCGTGAAGCCACACGTCACACCGCCATGGCGCAGGCATTCATTGCGGCGCCCACGCGACGGACGCCCGCCAACACCGCCGCCGACCACTGCAAGCGTCTGGCGGCGCTCAACAAACAGTCGGCGGATACGCTCCGCGAGCTGGCGGCCTATCACGACAAGCGGGCTGCAGGCGTCGTGGCCGCGCCACCAAAAGGGGCCGCTCGATTCCAGGCGGGGACCGGTGCGCCCGAGCCAGCGGACGATCAGCTCAGCGCACTCGCCGCACGTGCCAGCACGCCGGCGGATCACCACGCACTGGAGGAGTACTTCCAGACGACGGCGAAACGCTACCGCGAAGCGGTGAACGAACACTCTTCGATGGCGCAGGCCTATCGGGGCACGCGGATCGCCGGGGCGGCGGTCCACTGCGACCGCCTCGTGAGCCTGTCGCGGGACGAAGCGAAGGAAGCAACGGCAGCTGCAGAGATGCACAAGCAGCTCGCAACCGCCGCTCGGTAAAGCGGGACACGGGCCGGTAACAGCCGGCCCGTGCCGAGCCATTCGACTCGGTGACTGACATGAAGGGCTTCTCTTTCTCGATCGTGCAACTGGTGGTGACGCTGATCGCGTCACCTGTAGCTGCAACTGCGCAGGATTCGAAGCCACTGCCCTCGCCACTGAGCCTCGCCGATGTCATCCGCATCGCCGGCGAGCGAAGAGACGAGATACACGCGGCACGTGCGCGCACGAGAGCCGGCGAAGTGCGCCCGGTGATCGTATCCGCACTGCCGGATCCGATGCTCTCGCCATCGCTCGACCACTTGCCGTTCATGTTCAACGGGGCGGACTTCAGCGTCGTCATCGAGCAGCAGATTCCGTTGTCAGGCATTCGCAGCCATCGCCGCGCATCCTCACTGGCCGATCTGGATCGCCTGCGTGCCGAGGCGAATCGCACGACCCTCGACGTGGGGATCGAGGCGGCGAATACGTACTTGATGCTCCAGGAACGTCGTCGAACTGCCGCACTCCTCGACGAGCAGGTTGCCTTTGCACGTGATGTCGTCAGCGCCGCGAATGCGCGATACGCCAGCGGCACTGCGCCGCAATCCGACGTGCTCCGCGCTGAAGTGGAAGTGGCGCGACTCGAAGCGACCGCTCGCGCCCTGGTCGCCGAAGTGCGTGGCGCCGAGGCGATGCTCAACACAAGCCTCGCGCTGGACGCCGATACGCCGGTACCCCCATTGACCAACCTGACGTTGTCGCAGCCGGTGCCGACGTGGTCGGCGATCAGGATGGCATTGAGGTCACGCCCGGAGTTGGCCGCGGGACGAGCCGAGATCGCGCGCGCCGAAGCCGAAGTGCTGGTGATGCGCGACATGTTCCGGCCGATGGCGACGATTCGCACCGGACCGTCCTACACGATGGCCGAAGGCCGCGGTTGGATGGCGATGGTGGGCCTCAGCCTGCCGATCTGGCGCAGCAAGCTGAAGGCGGGTGTGGCCGAAGCGGAAGCGATGCGCGCGATGTCGGAAGCGGACCTCCGCGCGATGACGCGAATGATCGAAGGTGACGCGGCAGCGGCCATCAGTCAGCTGCAGGCGGCGCGGGATCGCCAGATGGCGCTGACGGCCGACGTCTTGCCCCGCGCTCGGATGGCGATCGCGCCGGCTGTGGCCAGCTACGGGGCGGGCCAGCTCCCCTTGGTCAGCGTCATCGAAGCTATTCAATCGCTCTGGTCCGTCCAGTCCGATCTCATTACCGCAGATACACAACTCGGTCTTGCCTGGGCGCGACTGGGTCGCGCCATTGGATCGTACGAGGCGATTGTCCAATGACACCCTTTACTACGCTCCGACGCATCGGCGCTCCCGTCGCCTCCGCGGTCGCAACCGCGCTCGTCTTCATCGTTGTGTTGTGGGTACAGCACGCCCGCTCCGCATGGCCCTTTGATCAGCCGGTTGGCACACCACGTGTCGAAAGCATGGCCGGCATGGAGTCAACGAGCGGGGCGAATACGCACAACCGGGTTCCGGTCGATGCCGCCGCTGCGCGGTCGCTGGACATTCGGCTCGAGACGGTCGGGCGACAGTCGCTGACGCAGACCGTGCGGGCCGTGGCCACGATCGTGCCCGACGAGTCACGGATTTCACACGTGCATACCCGCGTGGCGGGCTGGATCGAGCATCTCGACGTCAACACGACGGGTGAGGAAGTTCGCGCGGGCCAGCCGCTCGCGCACATCTTTTCGCAGGAGTTGCTGTCGTCGCAGACCGAATATCTGTCTGCGAGAAGAAACCTATCGGCCTCGGGCATCAGCAGCGCCGTGATCGCGAGCGGACGCACGCGGCTGGGCGTCCTGGGAATGACCGCCGCGGAGATCGATGAGATCGAGCGGAATGGTGAACCCAAGCGCCTCGTGACAGTCGTCGCGCCGAGCAGTGGGGTTGTGGTGAATCGTGGGGTTACCGTCGGCACGTCGGTGGATCCCTCAACCACGCTGCTCACGATTGCGGACCTGTCGCACGTGTGGGTGCTGGCCGAGGTCCCCGAGGCGAGCATTCCGTCCGTCCGTGTCGGCAGCAAGGCGCTGCTGGACTTTCCAGCGTCTGGCCGCTCGCCGTTTACTGCAGGT
>DASTDQ010000233.1:0-3387 GCA_035710305.1 Vicinamibacterales bacterium
CTTTTCGATTCCGTGCATACGAGCCTTGATGCACGGATTGTTCCGGCGCGGAATCTGAGCCTTTTGTCGAGTGGCCACGCAGATCCGTGCCGCGTGATCGTCACACGCCGAACCTGTCTTGGAAGCCGGGCGTGAGAAGTCGGTAGTGCCTACCTACACGTGCCCGTTGGTTGCCAATCCGAAGGAGTCATCCGCGGTTTCGTAGCATCGCGAACGACGACGAAGAAAGCATCGCGCTTCGATGAACCCATGATGTTGAGTTGCATCGGCGTATGTGCGGGAGCGACCATGCCTTCGCCGGCTCGCGCTCGTGTCGTTCCGTTCGGAGTTTCGAGGCACTGTTCGCCGGTAAGAAGGTAAAAGATCTCGGGACCCGGGTGCGTATGGACTTGCCGCGCAACTTGAGCCTTCATCTCGGGGCCGAAATCGGCTTCGTTGACGTCCAGCACGTAACTTGCCGCGGCCGGAACATCGGGAACCGGTCCAATCTCCGCGACGAGCGTCCCACCGGAAGACCGTACGCCCATTGGGCCAAGCGTGAACAACCAGATCTTTCCGGCCCACTCAACCACAGCGCTAGCTGACGTCGCTGCGTCCTCCGCCGCCTTGGTCGTTGAGAAGTTCTCGAGACGCAGAAACAGGACGCCCTTCGGCAGCGTCGTGAATGGCTTAACAGCGAGCTGGCGCGCGCCGGGGACACCAAACGCGGGATGATCGTGATCGGGGGGACGGTTCTGTATGGTTTGAACGACGACGCGTCCCGACAGGATCAGCACCAACGACATGCTCGCCGCAAGAACACGAGGCCGCATAGCTCCCACCCTCCTGAACGTGGCTGATGATATACCCGTGTCGAATCTGTCTAAGGAGAAGCTCGGGCCCGCCCTTCGGTGGCGCGACGGTCTTTCGTTCAGGAGTTCGATAGTGAAGTCACCCTGTGCTGTAAAGCATTGAAGGCACAGGCCACATTCTGTGGCTGGGTGTTCGGGACGATTTCCGCAACTGGCTCATCCGTGCGGCGTGACTATCGGCCGCGATGGCTCACGATCCGGTTGGCGGCTTGAGGGTGGCTGGTTCTAGGTCCGCCTCACCAAACTCCCCACGTCGGTCACAAATTTTGCGAGGAGCGGCGACAGGTTGTCTTTTCTCCAGACGAGAGCCAATGGCAACGACAGCTTGAGGTCGGCGACTTTCAAGATCGCCACGCCGTCCGGACATCGCCAGCGGGCCGGTTCTATGACGAAACCCACGCCCATGCCTTGAGCGACGAGTGTCAAGATCGTCGCTTCGTTCAACGCTTCCTGAACGATTCGAGGTGATTTCAGACCGCCACGGAAACATTCGTACATCAAGCGGTCGTAGAATGCCGCGCTCTCGCGCCTCGGAAACCAGATGAAACGCGCGTCCGTCATGTCGCGCAGTCGGAGGTTCTTGATCTTAGCGAGCGGATGCGCGGCAGGAGCCGCCAATACGAGGCTGTGCAGCGCGACCGGCAATTGATCCAGCTCCCGACATGGTTTCGGCGCGTTCAACATGAACCCGGCATCCAAGCGGCCCGATCGAACGGCCTCAAGCTGGTGCAGACTCGGCAGAGGGTTCAGCTGCAGTTCCGCGTCGGGATAGCGATCTCGGAAGAGACGGAAGGAGTCGGGGACCACGCCCCGCCATGAGGTGTTCTCGGTGAACCCGACCCGCAGCGTGCCTGATTGCCCGCGCGCCACACGCTGCGCGCGCTCCGTCGCCTCGTGCACCTGGTGAAGAATTCGACGCGCCTCCTCGAGAAACAACTTGCCCGCCGCACTGATCTTCACGCCGCGACTAAGGCGATCGAAGAGCTCGAAACCGATCTCCCGTTCCAGATCCTGAATCTGTCGCGACAGCGCCGGTTGAGCCACCCGCAGGCGTAGCGCGGCGCGGCCGAAGTGTTCCTCTTCTCCAACCGCTACGAAGTAGCGAAGATGACGCAGCTCCATTCCGATACCTTATCGCGATTGGTCTGATAGGAACAATATCTTGGACGTCTGAAATGACATTTGCCAAAGTTGAGGCTCGGAAAGGATGGTGACCATGACTGCAGTTGGAAAGATGCTGAGCGCGGCTGCTATCGCGAGTATGGCGGCTTCCGCGAATGCCCAGACGCCGGCCGTCAAGAATGTCGTGCTGGTGCACGGCGCGTTTGCCGACGGTTCCGGCTGGCGCGGCGTGTACGACGAGCTGACCCGCCGCGGCTACCAGGTGACCATCGTGCAGAACCCGCTCACGTCGCTCGCTGACGACGTCGCCGCGACCAGGCGTGCCCTCGATCGGCAGGACGGCCCCGCGGTGCTCGTCGGCCACTCTTGGGGCGGAACAGTAATCACCGAAGCGGGCGTCCACCAAAACGTAGCTGCGCTGGTTTTTGTCTCCGCTCTCTCTCCCGACGCAGGAGAGACGACGGGGCAACAGTATGCGGGCTTTGCCCCCACGCCGGAGTTTGTCATCGAGACACACGAGAGTGGCTTTGGCTACTTGAGCCCGGCCAAATTCAAGGCTGGCTTCGCCCACGATGTCAGCGACGCGGAGGCGGCGTTCCTGCGCGACTCGCAGGTGCCGATCAACATGTCGGCCTTCGAGAGCAGGCTGACGAATGCCGCCTGGCGGACCAGGCCGAGCTGGGCGGTGATTGCCACCGAGGACAAGGCGTTCGATCAGGCGATGCTGCTCCACATGGCGAAGCGGATCGGCGCACGGATCACCACGGTACGGGCCAGCCACGCGGTCTTCATCACGCAGGCCAGAGTCGTTGCCGACACCATCGAGCAGGCCGCACAGGGGGCCGCCAGGGTAGGAGCATCGAAATGAGCACGATCACCACGAAGGACGGAACGACGATCCATTTCAAGGACTGGGGCAGCGGCCGGCCCGTAGTTCTGAGCCACGGGTGGCCTCTCAATGCTGACAGTTGGGAGTCGCAGGCGTTCCATCTGGCCTCCAACGGCTTCCGCGTCGTCACCCATGACCGTCGGGGCCACGGCCGCTCGAGCCAGCCCTGGGATGGCCACGACATGGACCACTACGCCGACGATCTGGCGCAACTCATCGAGCACCTGGCCCTGGAAGACGCGATGCTCGTGGGCTTTTCGACCGGTGGCGGGGAAGTCTCGCGGTATGTCGGCCGACACGGTACTCGTCGGGTCGCCAAGCTCGCCCTGATCGCGGCCGTTCCTCCGTTGATGGTGAAGACTGCCGCGAATCCTGATGGCTCACCGACGGAGGTGTTCGACGGTCTTCGGACCGCGTCCATCGCCGATCGGTCGAAGCTCTATCACGAATTGGCCGCTGGCCCGTTCTTCGGCTTCAACCGACTCGGCACCAGGCCGAGTCAGGGCATGATCGACAGTTTCTGGC
>DASTDQ010000234.1:0-3299 GCA_035710305.1 Vicinamibacterales bacterium
CTCGATGCCCAGCACGTCCTGCCAGATCCGGGTCAACGACCGTTCCGAATCGCTGCGCGGCGCCTCGTATTCGGTCTGCAGTTCCGGCCGCGGGTGTGCCGAGGGCCTGGACCCTCGGGCGTCGGGCGCTGCCGCCTGCACCGGCGCGGCAGTCTTGCGCTCGTCGGACGCCGCAGCCTCCACGCCGCGAATCGCCACGAGGACCTGTGCCGCGTCGCTCGCCAGGATGCGCGAGAAGATGTCGACACCCTGGCTGTTCTTCAACCCGAACTCGGGGAACACCTCTCGCGTCGAACCGTCGTCGTCTTTCCTCGACTGCACGGCCATGCCGACGTCCTGCCAGGTGTCCCAGTTGATCGACGTGACGAAGCCGTCACGCGCCTTGGCCCGGTGGCGAGCGTACACATCCAGAAATCGGTTGGCGGCCGAGTACTCCGAGCGGCCGGGCAGCCCCAGGAACGCCGTCTGCGAGGAGAAGAGGACGAAGAAGTCCAGGTGCTGGGTGCGCAGCAACTCGTCGAGCACCTGCGTGCCCGAGACCTTTGCGGCAAACACACGCCGCACTGTTTCCGGTGTCTGCCGGAGCATCACTCCACCGCCCGGCAGCCCGGCGGCGTGAACGACGCCGTTCACGGGTCCGAAGCGAGCGTTCGCCAATGCGAGGACGTCGGACATCTGCGCCTTGTCGGAGACGTCCGCCTGACATACCAGCACTTCCGCCCCGTTTGCCTCCATGGACCGGATACTGCGTATGCGCCGGCCCACGGGGTCGGCCGGACCGGCGCTGCCGGCGAGCTCATCCCACTTCTTCCTGTCAGGCAGCTCCGTGCGTCCCACCAGCACGAGTCTTGCGCGCACCGTTCGAGCGAGATGCTCCGCCAGAGCGAGACCAACGCCGCCGAGACCACCGGTGATCAGATAGGTGCCGCGCTCGCGCAGCCGCGCAGGCGGCTCGGCCCCTGCCGCAAGCGGCATCGGCTCGAAGGACTGGAGCCATCGGTAGTTTCCACGCCACGCCACCACGAGGTCGGTCGCGTTCGAGGTCGCCTCCGCCAGTACGTTTCGCGCCTGCGTTCGAACGTCGTCGGGGCCCGCGAGCGAGATGTCCACGCAGCGCCGTCGAATGTGCGGAAACTCCGTGCCGATCGTCATCGCCGCGCTGACGACCGTGGCCTTGTCCGGGCAGAGCTGCTCGTCGCCCGTGACGTCCTGCACCTGGCTCGTCACTACCGAGAGCTGCATGGGCGAGGTCGCCTCCGCCTCGCTCAATGCCTGCACGAGATACAGAAGGCTGTAGAAGCCTCGCTGCTGCCGCTGCTCGAACAGCTCGGTGCTCGTGTGGTACGGCGCGTCCCGGTCTACGGACCACATGTGGACCATGTGGCTGGGAACGCCAGCGCCCTTCGAGAGCTCGGTGAAGAGACGGACGTAGTCCGCCCGCCGGCCCGGATCGATCGCGAACGTCCGCTCGGACCTGCGCTCGAAGCCGCTTCCGATCGACACACAGATCGCGTCGGAGCCTTGCGAGGCCAGCATCTGCTCCATCTGCCGGCCGACGCCGCTGTCGTCCACGAACAGGAGCCATGTCTCTTTCTCGAGCGGGGGACCAGGTCGCAGGGTGGATCGCTTCCACGACGGTTCGAACAGCCAGTCTGTGACGTCGCGCCTCGGTGCAGGCTTCTCCTCCACTGTGCTGCTGCCAGGAGCAATCCAGTACCGCTGTCGCTCGAACGGATACGTCGGCAGCGGCACCCGGCGCCGTTTCTCGCCTGGATAGAGTGCCGGCCAGTCCGGCCGGCAGCCGCGCATCCACAGCTGGCCGAGGCTCTGCAGCATGTGCTCGAGGTCGGACTCCTTGTCCTTGACGTGGGGAAGCGACGCCAGGATGGTCGTTCGTTCGTGCTTCGCCTGGTGCGCCGCCGCCAGGGAACGCAGAGTCGTTCCAGGCCCGACTTCGAGCAGAATCCTGTTCGGCTCGGCAAGCAGCTGCTCGACACCCTGTGAAAACCGAACGGCCTGTCGCAGGTGGCGCGCCCAATACGACGGGTCTGTTGCGTCGCTCGCTTGTATCCAATCACCCGTGAGATTGGAAATGAAGGGAATCGCGGGCGGCTGCAAGTGCACGCGGCGCATCAGATCGGCGAACGGCTCGACGATCGGGTCCATCATCGCCGAGTGAAACGCATGGGACGTGCGCAGCCGCTGGGTCGCGCAGCCCTGCTTCTCGAGCGTGGCTTCCAGTACATCAACCGCGGCCTTCGGTCCCGACGCGACACAAAGTCGAGGGCCGTTGATCGCCGCGAGCGACAGTCCATCACCGAGGAGAGGCTCGAGCTCGGACTCGGACAGCGGGATCGACAGCATGTCGCCGGTCGGCATCTCGCCCATCAGCCGGCCGCGGCGGGCGACGATGGCCACGGCATCCTCCAGCGTGAACACGCCAGCCAGGCACGCGGCCGTGTACTCGCCAATGCTGTGCCCGATCATCGCCTGCGGCTTGATCCCCCAACTGATCCAGAGCCTGGCCAGGGCGTACTCGAACGCGAACATCGCCGGCTGCGTGAACTGCGTTCGATCGAGCTGCCTGGCCGCCTCCTCCGTCCGCTCCGCAGCCGGGTAGAGAAGGTCTCGCAAGTCGAGCCCAAGGTGCGCCCGGAACGCGTCGCAGCACTCGTCGAGGTGCCGGCGGAACGTGGCTTCGGTGCGATAGAGCTCAGCGCCCATATTGGCGCGCTGCGCGCCCTGACCGGTGAACATGAAGACGACCACCGGGTCCGTGCCGTCGTGGGTGTGACTGCTGACCGGCTTGTGGTTCGGCTTCTCGAGCAGTGCAATCGCGTCCTCTCGGTTCTCGCAGACGAACATCCGACGGTGAGGGAGCACGCTGCGCCCGACCTGCAGCGTATACGCGACGTCGGCGAGGGCCGTCTCGGAACCCGCTCGCAGGTGGTCGGCAAGGTTGCTCGTTGCTCGAGCCAGCGCCGCCGCGCTCTTCGCCGACAACACCACGAGCTGGCGCGCGCGGGAACCGGGGGCCGACTCGAGCTGCGGCGCTTCTTCCAGCACAAGGTGGGCGTTGGTGCCGCCGATGCCGAACGAACTGACCCCCGCCCGTCGGGGTGTCGGCCCCTCGGGCCATTCGGCGAGCTTGTCGTTGACGAAAAACGGAGTGGAGTCGAAATCGATCTCCGTATTCGGCCGCTCGAAGTGCAGGCTCGCCGGGATGCGACGATTCTCGAGTGCGAGTACCGTCTTGATCAGACCCGCGACGCCTGCGGCGACGTCGAGGTGCCCGATGT
>DASTDQ010000235.1:0-6939 GCA_035710305.1 Vicinamibacterales bacterium
GGGACCCGGGGCGTGGGCCGCGGCCGTGCGCAGTTTCACGGATGCTGGGTACCTGGTGGAGAGCGCTTCGAGCGACTGGGTGTTGAAGCCGGCGGATCGCGCATTCCAGCGGCAGTTGATCGAAGGATGGGCACGCGCCGCTGCCGAGATCGCGCCCGAACGAACGGCGCTCGTCGATGACTGGCTGCGCCGCCGGCAGATTCACGTCGATGCCGGCCGCTCCCGGATCATCGTGGGCCACCGCGACATGGCCGCTAGATTACTCGGCTGACCACGGGCGTTTCCGGGGACGCGCCGTTGTCGTCCTGGCTTCCTTTGAGCTCGCAGTCGAACATGACGTCGCCGCCCATACGGAACACACGGTACCGAGGGCGGCGGCAATCGCGCAGGCGCGCGTGCGGCGCAAGACGGATTGCCGGCCGGCCGTCTCCGATGAGCACCGGAGCGATCGCGATCTGCAGGCGGTCGAGCAGATCGGCCTCGAGAAACGCCGAGACCGTCACGCCGCCCCCTTCGACGAAGACGCGTGCGCACCCGCGCGCGTGCAGCCGCCGCATCACCTCGCCAACACCGCCGCCGGGCTCGTCGCTGTCCACGCCGACAATGGCCGCGCTCCCCAGGTGGCTCTCGCCGGGGCGGATGAGCGTCCGTGAACAGAAATACAGCGTGGGCCCGCTCTGATCGGTGAAAACCCGGAACGTCGGCGCCAGCCGGCGTCCGGGATCGATGATGACCCTGAGAGGATTCGGACCCGGGACGTGTCGTACGGTCAGTTGCGGGTCGTCGGCCGCCACGGTGCCGGCCCCGACGACGACCGCGTCGCACAGCGCGCGCATGCGGTGGAGATGGATGATGTTGTCGTCTCCGGTGACGAACTGCGACTCGCCGGAGTGCATCGCGATGAACCCGTCGAGGCTCTGCCCAAGGTGGCCCACGGTGACCGGGCGCGCCGAGGTTGCGCTGCAGATGGGGAGATACAGATTCAACAGCTCGGACCGGGCGTCCTGCGAGGGCAGGCGCGACTGCCATCCCGTGTCAGGCGACCAGGCGAGGACGACACCGGTGTCGTTCGACGCGAGCGGCTGAAGTTCAGCCGATCCGCGAAGACCGAAGTGAGCGTCGTGCCCCCGACGGTCGAGCGACTCGGCCAGCGATGCCGCGGCCAGCAGGATGTCCCACGCGCCGCGCGCGGCGAGCTGGCTGGGCGATACGTCTACTGCCACTGAGCGACGCTCCGGTGCCGGCTGGCGGGAGGTCGACCGGCGTGCATGGCGTCACTATGCCACACGAGCTCAGGCGAATGCCAAGAAGGTTTGGTATTCTGTTTCGCGGTGGACCTGCCGAAGAAGGCCAGCCCGGAAACGTCGGCCGCGGACCGACTCTTCGCCGAACGGCGCGAGCTGGCGAAAGACTTCGACTTTGGCGCCGAAACGGCCGCGGTCTTCGACGACATGCTGGACCGGTCGGTCCCCTTCTACGGGGAGCTCCAGCGCATGACCGGCGAGCTCGCCGCCGACTTCGCCACCCAGGGCTCGTCGATCTACGACCTCGGCTGCTCCACGGCGAACACGTTCCTCTCCATCGGCGCCCATCTCACGCCGGACCGCGACCTCACCTTCATCGGGCTCGACTCGTCCGAGGAGATGCTGAGCCGCGCCGGGGCCAAGCTTGCCGGCGCGCGCTTCCCCTGGCCGTACTCGCTCAGGCGGTTCGACCTGAACGAGAGCCTGCGGATTGAAAACGCATCGGTCGTGCTGATGGTGTTGACGCTGCAATTCGTGCGGCCGCTCAACCGCGAGTCGCTGCTGAAGAGCGTGTACGACGGCATGAACCACAACGGCTGCCTGGTCCTCATCGAGAAGGTGCTGAGCCCGCACACGACGTTCAACCGGCTGTTCATCGACCACTACTACCAGATGAAGAAGCGCAAGGGCTACAGCGACCTCGAGATCGCGCAGAAGCGCGAGGCGCTCGAGAACGTCCTCGTGCCCTACCATCTCGAAGAGAACCAGCAATTGCTCCGCACCTGCGGTTTTCAGCACCTCGATGTCTTCTTCAAGTGGTACAACTTCTGCGGGATCCTCGCGATCAAGTAGCGAGGCGGCCGTCCCACCTCGCGGCTTGACATCCTCGGCAGGCCACTTCCTGTTCAAGGTACGGGATGCGCTCTTTCCCGTGCTGCTGCTGCTCGCCGGCTTTGGCACCAGGCCGCAGCTCGCAGGGGAAAGCGTTCAACTCGATCATTGGATGGACGCCCTGGGCGTCGCCGTCGCGCTCGCCGGCCAGGCGTGGCGTTTCCTCGTCGTCGGGTTGGACTACATCGCTCGCGGGGGAAAGAACCGTCAGGTCTGGGCCAATACGCTCGTTGACGGCGGGATGTTCGCGCACAGCCGCAACCCGCTGTACGTCTCCAACGTGATCATCATCCTGGGACTCGCGATCGTCCACAACGGGTGGGCGATGTACGCACTCGTGCCCGTGTTCATGCTGGTCTACGTGGCCATCGTGAGCGCCGAAGAGGAGTACCTGAGCGCGCGGTTCGGCGACGCCTACGCCCAGTACTGCAAGCGGGTGCCGCGATGGCTGCCGTCGTCCGGCGGTATGTTGACGACGATACGCAGCAGCCAGTTCGACTGGCTGAAAGTGCTGCGGAAGGAGTACGGAACGGTCTTCGCGTGGACGAGCGGTGTTCTCGTGTTCATGGTATGGGAGCACTACAGCCCGTCGGCGCCCGCCATCGGTTCCACCGAGCTCAACGTGATCGCGGCGACGTGGATCGGGCTCGCCGTGGCGTACGTGGTGACGCGAACTCTCAAGCTGCGCGGCCGCCTCGGGCCGCCGTGAACCCCTGCCCCCTGCCCCCTGCCCCCTGTTCTACTTGGTGGCCGGGTTCTGCGACGACGAACCCGCGAACAGCTTCCGCCCGTCGGGAAAGGTGATGCTCGTCGCGTTGGCGGTTCTCGATCCGTTACGAGCCTGGAAGCCGTCGATGACGATCATCGTGCCCGCGACCAGATCCTCCTTCCGCCAGCCCCGCCGGTAGAGGGCGTTGGCGCCGCCGGTCTCCCAGGCCCAGTTGACGGCCTTGCCGTCCTTGCCCACGACGTCGATGTAGATCCACGCGTGAGGGTTCGCCCACCGCATCTCCGTGACTTTTCCGCTCATCTTCAGCGGCTTCGCCGAGTCGTACTCCGCCGAGAACGAATGATGCGCGGCGGCGGGCAGGACGATCGCTGCGATTGTCGCGACGAGGAAAAGGGCAACCCGGCGTGTTCTCATCGTTGTTGGTCTCCGGACACTACGTCACGGTCCGGCTGCCGCCTTCGCGCCTTGCGCTTCGGCGCCCAAGGAAGCCGGACACTACTTGCGACGCTTTGCGCGCGCGGCGTCCCGGATGTCCTTCAGGTGCGCCAGGTCCTGATTGTCCTCGTGACAGGCGACTTCGAGCAACTCGTCTTTCTGCCGGTTCAGCGGAAGGGCGATCGTCCAGGGTCGCGTGTACACGAGAGGGTCCGTCACCGTCGCCTCGTAGTGAATCGTATCGGCGTCGATCGGGGTGAACCGTTCGACGACCCGCTCGGCGTGGCTGACGATCTCGCCCACCTCGTTGAGCCAGGTCTTTCCGTTCAGATTCGCGGTGTCTACGACCAGCGTGTCGCCTTCCCACCGCCCGATCGAGTCTCCCTGCCAGAGCCGTATGTGGTCGGGCAGGTGCGGACGGCCGTCGAGCGGAATAGTCCGCCAGGACATGCGCTCGTGGAGGATGACGAGGTGCCCGGGCGGCTGGAGGATCTGCAGCGGCGACGGCACGTACATCGATCGCGGAACGCCGGCCACGAAGCAGTGGGCGGTCGGGTCGTCGTAGCCGCGCTCGGGAGTCTTGCGATCCTCGGCCTCGAGCTTCGCCCACGCCTGCATCGGAAGAATGCCGTCCGGCGGATCGACGATGATGCCGCGGCCGCCGGGGGTGAGGAAGTCCTGTTCGTGCTTGCCGAGACCGTAGTTGCCGCCGCCGCCGTCGGGCATGTAGTAGCCCTGCAGGTCGGGCTTGCCGTCAGGCATGCGCCTGATCGCGCCCTTCCGTGCGGGAGGCTTCCAGGCCGATTCGCCGGTGTCGCCTTTCCACTCGGCGGGAATCGTCACCGGCGCTCCCGGGCCCGGGTACCACGTCTTCGGGTCAGGCTCGAACGCGCCGTTCGCTTCTTCCGCCTCCGCCTGGCATTGGTACTCGAAGATCCGCGCCGCCTCCGAGCGATGAAGCATCATCGCGATCGTCCACGGCCGCGTGAAGACTTTTGGATCGGTGATCGTGACCTCGTACTGAATGGTGTCGGCGTTCACCATCGTGTACCGCTCGACCAGTGTCAGCTCCTCGCTGTGGAAGTTGCCAGCCATGTCGAACCACGTGCGGTCGTTGTGGTCGCTTACCTCGACAACGAGCGTGTCTCCCTCCCACCGGCCTCGCGAGTCACCCATCCAGAAGTCGATGCCCTCGGGCGCGGGCACGCCGTTGGTGTAGACGGTGCGATGCACCTGCGACCACTCGAAGGTCATCGCGATGTGATCGGGCGTCTGAAAGATCTGGAACGGGAACTCCATGTACATGATGCGCGGCACGCCCGGCAGGTAACAGTTGGCAAGCGGGTCGTTCTGCCGGTTGGCCGCGTTCTCGATCTTCCTCTTGGCTGCCCACTCCTGGTATGGAATCGGTCCGCCCTGCACGACGCCGGTCCCCGCGGGCATCCCGTGGCGCGCCACGTGGTCTTCGAGGTTGTAGGAAGCACGATTGCGGACCTGCCAGATGCCCTGGAGGTCGGGCCTGCCGTCTGCCGTCCTCGGGATCGCTGCCTGACGCGAGCAGCAGACGGTGACACACGCGAGCATCAGACCGTAGACGAGGATCGTTCGGGAACTCGAGCGCATGGCGCATTGTAGACTGTACCTGAATGACGAAGCCGTTGGTCGCGGCGGAATCGTTGCTGGCGATCGGCGCCACGGAGCGGCGGCTCGAGGCGTACGCCAACTACGACATCATGCTCGGCGCGCTCGGCATCTCGCGGGCGCTGCCCGTCAAGGGCAAGCGCATGATCGGTCCGTGGTGCTTTCTCGATCGATTCGGCCCGCTCTCGTTCACCGAGGGCATGCCGATGGACGTCGCACCGCATCCGCACATGGGCCTTCAGACGGTGACGTGGCTGCTCGAAGGCGAGATCGTGCACGACGACAGCCTCCGGCAGGAGGCGCTCCTCCGCCCGGGCGGCGTGAACGTGATGACGTCGGGGCGCGCGATCGCGCACGCCGAGCGGACGCCGACCGACAACACCGGGCGGCTGAACGGCGTTCAGCTCTGGACGGCGCTTCCCGATCGCGACCGGCACTCGGACCCGTCGTTCCAGCACCTCCCCGACGTCCCACGGCTCGAGCATCCCGGCGGAATCATCCGCGTGTTCTCGGGCCGGATCGCGGAAGCCGTATCGCCCGCACGCCACTTCTCCGATCTGCTCGGAGCGGACGTGCAGGTGCACGCCGGAGAGACGATGACCCTTCCCCTGCAGGCTGGCTACGAGCACGGGCTGCTCATCCTCGCTGGCGACTGCGCCTTCGAAGGGCAGGCGCTCGAGCCGCGCGTCCTCTACTATCTCGGCACGCAGCGCACGGATGCGGCGCTGCGAAGCGCACGCGGGGCGCGCATCCTCCTCGTCGGCGGCCCGCCGTTCCCGGAGACGATCCTCATGTGGTGGAACTTCGTCGCGCGAACACCCGAGGAGATCCGGGACGCGCGCGATGACTGGGAGGGCCGTCGCCGCTTCGGCGATGTCCCCGCCTACAAGGGTCCCCGCCTTGCCGCGCCCGAGCTCGTTCGGCTCGCGCGGCCCAATCCGGTCAGCTGATACACGACTCCCGACCCCATTTCCGACTGCCAATTTCTGACTTCCAGCTGCCAATAACTGGCAGTCACATTCAAGATTCGCGTGTCGAACCATGCCATCCCGTGCGGCCGAGTCCGGACGATGGTTGGCCTGTCTATCGCATGCTGGAGGAGGGGCCGAAATTGAAACAGCGGCTCCAGAAATCGAGTCTGTGTAGGAGCCATGCGCGCTGGTGCGCATTTTCGAGCGAGGCCGGGCCAGGACACGCCGCTCGCTGATTAGCGACTCTGATGATTGGCAGGACACTCGGCAAATACCGGATCGTTGGCCAGCTCGGGCGAGGTGGCGCGGGCGTCGTCTACAAGGCGGTGGACGAGACGCTCAACCGCGACGTCGCCATCAAGACGCTGAGCCCTGACCTCGCCAACACAGAGGTGATGACCCGGTTTCGCGCCGAGGCGACGATCCTCGCGCGGCTCAATCATCCGCAGATCGCAACGATCTACGAGTTGTTCAAATCGGAAGGCGAGCTCCTCATGGTGATGGAGTTCGTCCGCGGCGAGTCGCTCGACAAGCTGACGGAGCGCCTCGGGCCGGTTGCGCCGGACCGGGCGGCGTACCTGATCGATCTGATCCTCCAGGCGCTCGAGCACGCACACGGCGCCGGCATCGTGCACCGCGACATCAAGCCCGCCAACGTGATGGTGACCGACGAGGGCGGCGTCAAGATCATGGACTTCGGCATCGCCCGCGTCCTGGGTGCCGAGCAGAAGACGGTCGACTTCCGCCTGATGGGAACGCCCGCGTACATGTCGCCCGAACAGGTGATGGGCGAAGTCGTCGACGGACGCTCCGATCTGTACTCGGTCGGCGTGCTGTTCTACCGCCTGCTCTCGGGTGCGCTCCCGTTTTCGGCAGACACTGCGCTCGCCATGCTCCAGCGGCAGATTCGGGACACGCCGATTCCGCTGGCCGCTCACGCCCAGGGCCAGCCGGAGTGGTGCGATCAGATCGTGCAGCGCGCGCTCGCCAAGACGCCGGCCGATCGCTTTCAGACGGCCGTCGAGTT
>DASTDQ010000236.1:0-11741 GCA_035710305.1 Vicinamibacterales bacterium
AGCCACGCCTACATCATGATTTTCTCGGATCGCGGCCGCGCATACTGGCTCAAGGTTCACGAAATCCCCGACGTGGGACCAGACGGCCGCGGGAAGGCGATTGCGAACTTGGTGTCGATGCAAGAGGGTGAAAGGATCGCCGCACTGATGGCGGTGAAGGAGTTCGAGGAGCACAAGTTCATTGTCATGGGGACGAAGCGGGGCGAGGTGAAGAAGACCGAGCTGACCGCGTTCAGCAATCCGCGAGCCGGCGGGATCATCGCCATGGACGTCGAGGAAGGCGATGCGGTGATTGCCGCGCAGGTGTCGCACGGCAGCAACGAGATCTTCATCGGCACGAGCAACGGCATGGCGATCCGCTTTCGCGAGGCGGACATCCGATCGATGGGGCGCACGGCCGGCGGCGTGAGGGGCATCGAGCTGCGGGACGACGACGCAGTCGTGGCCATGCAGGTGCTCGAGCCGGCCGGGACCATTTTGTCGGTGACCGAGCGGGGCTACGGCAAGCGGACGGAGCTCGAGGAGTATCGCGTGCAGACGCGCGGCGGCCTGGGGATCATCAACATCCAGACCAGTGAGCGCAATGGCAAGGTCATCGGCGTGGTGCAAGTCAGCAACGACGATGAGCTGATGCTGATCACGCAGCAGGGCAAGATCCTGCGGATGGCGTCGAACAACATCCGCAGCATCGGCCGCGCCACGCAGGGCGTGCGCCTCATCGAGATCGAGGGTGAGGATCGCGCGGTCTCCATCGCGCGCCTCGCCGAACGGGAAGGCGAGGAGTAGGGCTAGACCATCTCGAGCTTCGAAAACTTGGCGCGCAGTGTTTTCTGCCCGATTGCGAACCGCACAACGAGCTTCGCGTCGTCGTCGAGCGGCTCGACCCGCAGAATGGTGCCGACGCCGAATGTCGGATGTCGCACCCGCAGACCGAGCCGCAGTCCAAACGGCACCGACTGATCTTCGTTTTCGTATTCGTAGGCCTGCGGTTCTTCCCTGACGTACCCGCCCGGGCCGCCTCGCCGCCGCCTGGAGCCGAAGGCCGGATACGACGGTTGCGGCGCCACGTACAACGAAGGCGCGTCCTCGATCAGCTCGGGCGGAATCTCGCTCAGGAAGCGGGACGGCTCGGTCGGCTGGTAATCGCCAAAGACACGCCGGCGAGCAGCAGACGTCAGCACGAGCCGGCGCTGTGCCCGCGTGATTCCGACGTAGCACAGGCGGCGCTCCTCTTCGAGATCGACTTCATCCGACGTCGCTCTGGAGTGGGGAAAAAGGCCGTCCTCGAGCCCGCTGATCACCACCACCGGAAACTCCAGGCCCTTGGCGCTGTGCAGGGTCAGCATGAGGACGCGCGCGTTTTTCGAGCCCGTCTCCTCGTCCACGTCCGAGAGGAGGGAAAGCTGGTCGACGAAGCCAGCCAGCGACGGCTCGGGGCTTCGGCTCTCGTACTCCCGCGCGGCCGACACGAGCTCCAGCAGGTTTTCAATCCGGCCCTCGGCGTCCTCGCTGCGCTCGTCACGGAGGTCCCGGAGGTATCCGGAGCGATCGAGGACCTTTCCAAGGGCGATCGAGACCGATTCCTCGGCCGCCATGCCGGTCAGGTCGATCAGCAGATCGCGGAACGCCGTCAGCGACGCGAGCGACCGGGCCGGCAGCAGGCGCTGCTCGATGGCGAGCAGAAGCCGGGCCCACAGCGAATTGTTGGCTGCTGCCGGGGCCAACTGGCTGAGAAGCGGCGGCCCGTCCCCGCTCGACGGCAGAACCACGCCGTCGAGAGACTCCATCACGCCCTTCCCGATCCCCCGTGCGGGCACGTTGATGACACGCCGGAGGCTCACGTCGTCGTGAGGGTTCACGAGGAGCCTCAGGTAGGCCAGCGCGTCTTTGATTTCCTTTCGCTCGTAGAACCGGACACCGCCGATGATTCGGTACGCGATGCCGGCGCGGCGCAGCGCGTCTTCAAGCGTTCGCGACTGTGCGTTCGTACGATACAGGATGGCGACGGTGTCTTCCGTGCTTTCCTGGAGTGCGGCGCGCGAGGTGCGCGCGACGAACTCGGCCTCGTCGAGGTCGTCGCCCGCGCGGTAATACACGATCTTGCTGCCGCCCTGACGCTCCGTGTACAGGCGCTTGTCCTTCCGGTTCCGGTTGTGCCGGATGACTGCGGACGCGGCATCGAGAATGACCTGGGTCGAGCGGTAATTGCGCTCGAGGCGCACGGTGGCTGCCTCGGGGAAGTCATGCTCGAAGTCGAGGATGTTGCGCAGATCGGCGCCGCGCCACTTGTAGATCGACTGGTCGGGGTCGCCGACGACACAGAGGTTGTGGTGCGGGGCGAGGTGCCGGATCAGCAGGTACTGCGGCCGGTTGGTGTCCTGGTATTCGTCGACCAGCACGAAGCGGAACTTTTTTCCGTACCGCTCCCGTACGAGCGGCGCCTCGTCGAATAGCTCGACCGTCTTGAGCAGGAGATCGTCGAAGTCGAGGGCGTTGGCCTCCTTGAGCGCCCGTGCGTACATCGCGTGGAGCTGGCCCAGTTGCTCGTCGCGAGGGTTCCAGGCGCCCTCGCTGCCTTCGGCCGGCTCCATGCGGTTCTTGGCGTGGCTGATTCGCGACAGCGCGACCCGCGGCTGAAGCGTTCCGTCCAATCCAGCCTCGCGCAGGACCTGCTTCATGACCGTGAGCTGGTCGCTCGAGTCGTAGATGACGAAGTCCCTCGACAGCCCGATGTGGGGCGCCTCCCGCCGGAGCAACCTGGCGCACAGCGCGTGGAACGTCGACAGCCACATGCCCTGGCAGTCGACGCCGAGAAGCGACTCGACGCGGGCCCGCATCTCACCGGCGGCCTTGTTGGTGAAGGTGACAGCCAGAATCCGATCTGGTTCCGACAGACCCTCGCTCACCAGGTGGGCGATGCGGTGCACGATGACGCGCGTCTTGCCGGAGCCCGCTCCGGCAAGAATCAGCAGCGGCCCTTCGGTCGCGAGAACGGCCTGCCGCTGTTCAGGGTTGAGGCTGGACAGGAGATCCACGGGACGATTCACGGTCGACACTTCCACCCACAGTGTCCCGTCGTCCGATGGACGGAGTCAATGCGTCTATTCCACGGTGACGCTCTTGGCGAGGTTGCGAGGCTGATCGACGTCGCAGCCGCGGCGCACCGCGATGTAGTAGGCGAGCAACTGCAACGGGATCGTGAGCACGATCGGCGTCAACAAGGACGTGGTTCGCGGCATCGGGACGACGACGTCATGAGAGGAGGACAGCACGGCGTCCATGCGCGCGTCTCCCGCGCTCGTGATGGCAATGACGGATCCGCCGCGCGCCTTGGCTTCCTGCACGTTGCCCTGCATCTTCTCGAAGACGGCGTCGTCGGGGGCGAGCGCGACAACCGGCATGTTCTCGTCGATGAGCGCGATCGGTCCGTGTTTCATCTCTCCCGCGGGGTATCCCTCCGCGTGGATGTAGGAGACTTCCTTGAGCTTGAGCGCGCCCTCGAGCGCGATCGGATAGTTGATGCCCCGCCCCAGGAACAGGAAATCGCGGCGCGAGTGGAACCGCTCGGCCACGCGCTCCATCGCCGCCGAGGCCCTGATCGCGTCGTCGATGACGTGGGGGATCTGCAGGAGCTCGCCGATGCACGTGCGCATCTCGGCCGGCGCGATCGTGCCTCGAACCTGGGCCAGGCGCAGGGCGAGAAGGTGGAGCGCGACGAGCTGCGAGGTGAACGCCTTCGTCGAAGCGACCCCGATTTCGGGGCCGGCGTGGGTGTAGATCGTGCCGTCCGCCTCACGCGTCGCCATGCTCCCGACGACGTTGCAGATGGCGATGCTCGCGGCGCCCTTGCGTTTCGCTTCCCGAAGCGCGGCCAGCGTGTCGGCCGTCTCGCCAGACTGCGTGATCAC
This sequence comes from Vicinamibacterales bacterium, assembly GCA_035710305.1. Classification (GTDB taxonomy): domain Bacteria; phylum Acidobacteriota; class Vicinamibacteria; order Vicinamibacterales; family UBA2999; genus Gp6-AA40. The sequence goes on from DASTDQ010000236.1 coordinate 3,909, forward strand.
GACCGCCAGCTCGTTCTCTGACACGATCGGCGACCGGTAGCGGTACTCCGACCCGTAGTCCACCTCCACGGGCACCTTTGCCAGCGTCTCGATCAGGTTCTTGCCAACGAGGCCGGCGTGCCACGACGTCCCGCACGCGATGATCGTCACTTTGAGCACCGCCCGCAGCGTGTCTTCCGACAGATTCATGTCCTCGAGGAAGATCTGGCCGCGGTCCAGTGAGACACGGCCCAGGATCGTGTCGCGCGCGGCCGTGGGCTGCTCGAAGATCTCCTTGAGCATGAAGTGCTTGTGCCCGCCCTTTTCAGCCGCGATCGGGTCCCAGAGCACGCGCTTCGTGGTTTTCGATACCGCTCGACCCGAAAAGTCGGTGAACTCCACGCCGGCCCGCGTGATGACGGCCATTTCCTCGTCGCCCAGGAAGACGACGTCCCTCGTGTGGCTCAGGATGGCGGGAATGTCGGATGCGACGAAGAACTCGTCCTCTCCCAGCCCCACGATGATCGGCGGGCCGTTGCGGACAGCGACGATTTTCTCCGGGTCCTCCACCGAGACCAGCACCAGGGCAAACATGCCGCGCATCAGCTTCAGCGAGCGCCGGACGGCCTGTTCAAGGCCGTCGGAGCGCATCTCCCGCTCGACCAGGTGGGCGACGATCTCCGTGTCGGTCTCCGTCTTGAACTCGTGGCCCTGTGCCCGGAGCTCCTGTTTGAGCTCCATGTAGTTCTCGATGATGCCGTTGTGGACGACGACGATTCGGCCGGTGCAGTCCCGGTGGGGGTGTGCATTCTCTTCCGTGGGGCGCCCGTGAGTGGCCCACCGCGTGTGGCCGATGCCGTAGACGCCGTCGGCGGGATCCTCGCGCAGAACGCTTTCGAGATTCACCAGCTTCCCGGCCGAACGACGGAGCGCGATCCCCTCAGGGCTCACCAGGGCGACGCCCGCGGAGTCGTATCCCCGATATTCCATCCGCCGCAATCCGTCCAGCAGCACGGGTACGACCGGTTTCGAGCCGAGGTAGCCAATGATTCCGCACATATCAGGTTCCTGCTTCCTTGTCCTTTTTCGTTGCGTCTTTCCGGCGTTCAACCCAACGATCGACGTTGGTCTGCCGGCCGCGCGCGATGCCCAGCGCTCCGTCCGGCACGTTCTCGGTGATCGACGATCCGGCGGCGACATAGGCGCCCTTCCCCACTCGCACGGGGGCGATGAGCTGCGTATCGCTGCCAATGAAGGCGCCGTCCTCGATCACGGTCGCGTGCTTGCGCTCGCCGTCGTAGTTGCACGTGATCGTGCCCGCCCCCACGTTGACGCCCGTCCCGATCGTCGCGTCGCCCAGGTACGACAGGTGGTTGGCCTTCGACCCGGCGCCGAGCGACGTGTTCTTGAGCTCGACGAAGTTGCCGACCTTCGCATTTTCGCCGACGACCGACTCAGGCCGCAGGTGGGCAAACGGGCCAACCTCCGCGCCTGGCCCCACGCGGGAGCGCGTGATCAGCGTGAAGCTCTTGATGGTAGCGCGGTCGCCGATCTCGGTGTCTGAAATCCGGACGTGCGCGTGGATCTCGCAGGACGCTCCCACGCGCGTGTTCCCCTCGAGGAACACGCCGGGATGGATCACCGTGTCCGTGCCAATCTCGACATCCGGCCCGATATAGGTCGCAGCTGGATCGACGAGGGTGACGCCAGCCGCCATGACTTCCTCGTTCTTCTCGAGCCTTGCGAGCCTGTTCGCTTCGGCCAACTCGCTGCGGCTGTTCACCCCTCGGATCTCCTGCGGATCGCCGGCAAGAAACGTCTCCACCACCATCTTGCGCCGCCGGTAGAGGGCAATGAGGTCGGTCAGGTAGTACTCCTTCTGATCGTTCTCGGCCGCGATGCCGCGGAGAGCCTCGAACAGAGGCACGAGGTCGAACGCGTAGATGCCGCTGTTGATCTCCGGGATCCCTCGCTCAGTCGGAGACGCGTCGCGCTCTTCCACGATTCGCGCAATCCGGCCGCCCTCCCTCACGATTCGCCCGTAGCCGCTCGGCCGTTCGACCGTGGCCGTGACCACTGTCGCTGCGGCTCTCGAGCCACAGTGGGTCGCGAGCAGCCCTTGCAGCGTGACTGCCTTGAGGAGTGGAACGTCGCCGGACAACAGGACGAGAGCGCCAGTCTGTCCGTCCAGCAGAGGCGCCGCCTGGAGCAGCGCATGGGCAGTGCCCAGCTGCGGCTCCTGGAGAGCGAACCGGACCCGAGGCAACTCGGTGAAACGCGCCCGGATCGCGTCGGCGCCGTGTCCGACAACGACGGTCAACGTCTTGGGAGACAACGACTCCGCGACCCGCAAGACGCGGTCCAGCATCGGTCGTCCATTGACCGCGTGGAGGACCTTCGGGAGTCGCGACCGCATTCGGACTCCCTGACCAGCAGCGAGCACGACGACGTGGACGTCTGGGGAGGGCATGGATCGTTCAGGAAATTAACGCAAGGATCGAACCGGGCACCGTCTGGTCATTTGGCGGAGCCCTTGGCCTGCTCGACGGCCTGATAAACGGTCTTCGCCGAAAGACCAAACCGTCTCGCAGCCAGCGAAACGGCCTGCCTTCTTGAAGTCGCCCCACCTTCAGCCAATTGACCAAAATAGGCGACGGCCGCCGCTCTCGCTGGCTCAACGAATTGGTCATTTGACATATCTCTGGCAATCTCTGGTCCGATGACAACCGTGACTTCACCCTTAACCTGTTGTAATTGCTCGAAAATGTCGGGAGCAGTCCCCCGAATGAGCGACTGATGCACCTTCGTGAGCTCACGCGCCACAACAATAGGCCGTAAGCCCAAATATGGCACAAGCTCCTTCATCGTTCGGGCAACCCTTTGGGGGCTTTCGAAGAACGTGAACGTATGACGGATCCTCGATGACTCTTGAAACCAACCAGTTCTGTCTTTTAACCTAGTCGGTGGGAATCCGAGAATTGTCATCGGAATCAGCGGAAACCCTGAAAGGACCGCGGCCGCCAGGGGGGCTGTCGCTCCGGGAATCGACTCAACCGGGATCTGGGCCTCCAGACAGGCCTTGACCAGCTCTACGCCAGGGTCAGAGATGCCCGGGGTGCCCGCGTCCGTGACGAGCGCTACTGTTCGGCCCGACTGCAGCCGTGAAAGGAGGTGTGGCGTCCGCGAACGAACGTTGTGCTGGTGAAAACTGAGGAGAGGTGTCCTGATCGCGTGACGAGCCAGCAAGTTCGAGGTGCGGCGTGTGTCTTCCGCGGCGATCAGATCAACCTCTCGAAGGACCCGTAACGCCCGCAGCGTGACGTCCTCGAGGTTGCCGATCGGTGTGGCGACCACGAACAACGTGCCGGACATCGCCTCTGGAAGTCCGGTTATTGTACCATTGACGGGATGAGCGCTCCCCGTGGGGCGGCGACTTGCACGACCATTATCCCGGCATGTACCCATCCGAGCCGTTCCCGCACTTCGTTGACGACTACCTCGCGTATTTGCATGAGGTGCTGCCTAGTTACGCAGGCCTGGACGGCGTCCACGTCCACGACGACCTGCTCGAGGACCTGAGTCGCCAGGCGCTCGACACCCATCTGCGCACGCTGTCCGGATTCCTCCGGCGGCTCAATCAGATCGACCCGTCGCATCTCTCGAAAGTCGAGCGCGTGGACCACGCGATCCTGGTAGCCGGAATCGAAGCGCGGATGTACGACCTCGAGGTGGTGCGGCCCTGGGAGCGCAACCCGCGAATCTACGCCGAGCTCATCGGGAGCAGTCTCGCCGGCCAGGCGTTGTTCGCGTACGCGCCCGAGGCCGAACGCGCCCGTCGCGTCGTGTCGAAGTTGCGCCAGGTTCCCCGTCTCGTCCAGGCCGCGCGCGACAACGTCAAGGAGTGTCCCGGTATCTTCGTGAAGGTCGGTCTCGAGACCTGGCGGGGAACACTGAAGTTCATCGAAGTCGATTTGCCGCGCGCGTTTTCGACGCTCGACGACCTGCACATCCTCGGAGACCTCGCCGACACGTGCGGCGAAGCGGCAGCCGCCGTCAGGTCCTATATCGGGTATCTGGAGGAGGATCTGGCGCCGAAGGCCAAGGCCTCGTTCCGCCTCGGTCGCGACCGGTTCGAGCAGAAACTCAGGCTGGAGGACGGCGTCAAAGTCGACTCCGAGCGACTGCTTGCGATCGCGCTCCGGGAGATTGAATCCGTCCGCGAAGAATTTCGGTCGGTTGCGGGACGACTGAACGGAGGCGACCCGATCGAGGCGTGGCGACGGGCGAAGGAGGACCATCCCGCGGCGGGTCAGTTGATCGGGGTCGCCGAGGCGCAAGTTGGTGAGCTCGAGGAATTCCTGAGGAGACAGGATGTCGTGTCGCTCCCGGACGCCGAGCCGGTCGTCGTCGCACCGTCACCGGATTTCTACCGGTGGGCCTTTGCCAGCATGTGGACGCCGGGTCCCTTCGAGAGCAAGCGAAGCCAGGCGTATTACTACCTGACAGACGTGGATCGGAGCTGGCCCGAGGATCGGCAGACCGAGCACCTTCGCGACTTCAACATCCCGACCCTCTGGAACATCTCCATCCACGAAGTCTACCCGGGCCACTTCCTGCACTTCCGGCACCTGCAGCACGTCACGTCCAAGGTTCGCAAGTCGACGCTCTTCGCGCCTGCATCGTTTGTCGAGGGCTGGGCGCACTACTGCGAACAGATGATGATCGAAGCCGGCTTCCGCAAAGGCGACGTGACGATTCGTCTCGGCCAGCTGGCGGAAGCCCTCGTTCGGCTGGCGCGCTTCGTGGTTGCGATTCGCCTGCACTGTGAGGATCTCTCGGTCGAGCAAGGGATGCGCATCTTCCGCGACGAGGCATTCCTGGAGGAGGCGACGGCCCGCCGCGAGGCCGAGCGCGGGACCTTCGATCCCACCTACCTGGTGTACTCGCTCGGCAAGCTGATGATGCTCAAGCTCCGCCGCGACTACAAGGAGCAGTACGGGGGGCGGTACACGCTCCGATCGTTTCACGACGCGGTGCTGTCGCAAGGGAGCGCGCCGTTCTGGGCGATCAGGCAGCTGTTGCTCGATGAAACGGTGGACGCGTCGCTCGAATAGCCCATGCCTCTCTACGAATACGAGTGCGAGGCGTGCGGACAGCGATTCGAATTGATCCGGAAGTTCTCCGATCCCGAAGTGGACACGTGCGCGCGCTGTGGCAAGGGCCCCGTGCGGCGGTTGTTCTCGTCTCCCGCGATCCAGTTCAAGGGCACCGGGTGGTACATCACCGACTACTCGCAAAAGGGCAAGAGCGGGACCGACGCGTCTGCGCCATCCAGTAGCACTGATTCCAAGAGCGCCTCGTCCACCGAGGCGACGCCCGCGAAGAAGGAGACTCCAGCGCCGGCCGCCAAGCCCGCGTCCGATACCTGACGTGGTTTCTGCTCAGCGGGAGGAGAGCCGTTTCAACGGCTTGCCGGCGGTCCGAGCTGCACGTCGAGTGTTTCGAGATACTGACGGAAGGAATCGCGCAGCTCCGGATGCCGTAGCGCGAAGTACGCCGTCGCTTTCAGGAACCCCAGCCTGTTTCCCGTGTCATGGCGGACGCCGGCAATCTCGCACGCGTAGAGGGGCCGGTCGCTCAGCAACCTCCGCAACCCGTTGGTGAGCTGGATTTCTCCCGTGCGATCGCTGGCGGTCTGCTGCAGCGCCGGAAAAATGTCCGGCGTCAGCAGGTATCGCCCGACGATGGCCAGCGTCGAAGGGGCGTCTTCTCTTCGCGGTTTCTCGACGAGATCCGTGACGCGGTAGACGCCTCGACCGAGATTCGCCCGCTCGTCGACTGCCACGATGCCGTAGCTCGAGACGTTTTCGAGAGGCACACGTTCGACGGCGATGACCGGGCCGCCGACGCGAGCGTACACGTCCATCATCTGCTGGAGGGCCGGCGTCTCCGCGTCGATCACATCGTCGGTGAGGACAACCGCAAAAGGCTGCTCTCCCACCACGTGGCGCGCCGACAGCACGGCATGGCCCAGCCCCAGCGGCTCTCCCTGGCGCACCGACGCGACGTTGATCGACCGCGAGATCCTGCGGACCGTCTCCAGGTCCTGTGTCTTGCCGCGACGCTCCAGAAGGCTCTCGAGCTCGTATGCGATGTCGAAGTGATCCTCGATCGCGCCCTTGCCGCGACCGGTCACCAGGACGATGTTTTCGATTCCTGACAGGCGCGCTTCCTCGACGCCGTACTGAATGATCGGCCGGTCGACGAGCACGAGCATCTCTTTGGGGAGCACCTTCGTTGCCGGGAGAAAACGGGTCCCCAATCCCGCGACTGGAAAAACGGCCGTTCTGACGGGTCGCTCCATGCCCGACATCGTATCGCAGGTAGAATCGGCATCATGCTGGATCCAGCACTGCTCCGCGACGACCTCGCCGCCGTCCGCGCCGGGCTGCAGAAACGCGGCGCCGACCTGACGAAGGAGCTCGAGGATCTGGCCGTGCTCGAGGCGCGCCGGCGACGGATTCTTCCGGAGTTGGAGGGGCTCAAGCGCGAGCAGAACACGGCGGGTGACGAGGTAGCCCGCGCCAAACGACAGGGCCTGGACATCGGCAAGATTCAGGAAGCCGGCCGGCAGAGGGCGACGCAGGTCAAGCAGCTCAGCATCGAGCTCGACCAGGTCGAGCAGCGGCGCAATCGCGGGCTGCTGATGATTCCCAATCTGCCGCACGAAACCGTTCCCGTCGGCAAGAGCAGTGACGACAACGTGGAGGTTCGACGCCACGGAACGCCGCGCACGTTCGCGTTCACCGCGCAGCCGCACTGGGATCTGGGCCCTGCGCTCGGCATCATCGATTTCGAGCGGGGGACCAAAATTGCCGGCGCTCGATTCACCGCGCTCGTGGGAGCCGGGGCGCGACTGGAGCGCGCGCTGATCAACTTCATGCTCCACCTCCACACGACCGGGCACGGCTACGTGGAGGTGGCGCCGCCGTTCATGGCCAACGGCGCGTCGTTGACCGGCACCGGCAATCTCCCGAAATTCGAGGAAGACCTGTTCAAGATCGCGGGCGACTGGGACCTGTACATGGTGCCGACCGCGGAAGTGCCGCTGACGAACATGCACCGCGGCGAGATACTGGACTCGCGCCAGCTCCCGATCCGGTACACGGCATACACGCCCTGTTTCCGGAGCGAGGCGGGGTCATACGGGGCGGACGTGCGTGGCCTGATTCGACAGCATCAGTTCGACAAGGTCGAACTGATGGCGTTCAGCGAGCCCGAGAAGTCGTACGAGGAACTGGAGCGCCTGACGCTGAACGCCGAGGACGTCCTGAAGCGTCTCGAGCTGCCGTACCGCACGGTCGTGCTGTGCGCCGGAGACATGGGTTTTGCGTCGGCCAAGACCTATGACATCGAAGTCTGGCTTCCAGGGCAGAACGCGTATCGGGAGATCTCGTCGTGCAGCAACACCGAGTCGTTTCAGGCGCGGCGGGCGAACATCAAGTACCGGCCGCAATCGACCGGGAAGGCGGAATTTGTCCACACCTTGAACGGCTCCGGGCTCGCCGTCGGCAGGACGCTCATCGCGATCCTGGAGAACTACCAGCAGGCGGACGGGTCCGTCGTGATTCCGGACGCGCTGCGGCCGTTCATGGACGGGGCGTCGGTGATCAGCGCACACTAACTGCGGCGGGTTCAGGGGTGCGACAGGTTCAAGGGGTTTGCGCTCGCTGCGCCCGCGCACGGAGGGATGGCCGAGTGGTTGAAGGCGGCGGTCTTGAAAACCGTTGGATCGGAAACGGTCCCGGGGGTTCGAATCCCTCTCCCTCCGCCAACCTTCGCCAAACGCTCGCT
>DASTDQ010000237.1:0-2800 GCA_035710305.1 Vicinamibacterales bacterium
CCCCTACCCCCTGCCCCTTGTCCCCTGCTCCGTCAGCAGCCGCCGAACCATGTCGAGTGCCGCGTTCGACGCCTGGAACTTGACGTGCTCGCGCTCGCCGTGGAATCGAAACGTCCGGACGATCTGGCTGGAGCCGGACACGATGTCTGACGGCCCCGCTTTCATCGACACGGCAATTACGACGGTACCGACGGGCTTTTCTGGCGTTCCGCCGCTTGGACCCGCGATGCCGGTCACCCCAACGCCGACGTCGGCGCGCGCGTTGATCCTGATCCCTTCCGCCATGGCCAGCGCCACGCCCTCACTCACGGCCCCCTCGTTGTTCAGCAGCGCCTCTGGCACTCCAAGCCACTCCGTCTTTGCCTCGTTCGCGTACACGACAACGGCGCGATCGAGGTACCGCGAGCTACCGGGCACGTCGGTCAATCGGGACGTGATCAGCCCCCCGGTGCACGATTCCGCGATGCCGATGTGGAGACCGCGCCCGGCCAGGAGATCGCCGACCACCTTCTCGAGCAGGCGCCCGTCAGTGCTGTACACGACGTCGCCCAACGTCGAGACGATCTGCGCGACGGCCGCGTCCAGCGCCTCGCCCGCCTTGTCCGCCGAAGCCCGTGGGGCGAGGGTGGACGACGTGGCCTGCTCGGCCCTGGCCGAGAGGTGCAGCTCGATCGAGCCGAACGCTGCCAGGATCGTCGCCGCAACCGGGATCGGCTGACGCTCCCACTCGCGATACAACGGCGCGAGCGCTTCGTCCACGTGTGACTCGATCAGGCCCGCGACCCGCACGACCCTCCTGACGAGGGACCTCCCGGAGCTCCTCTCGCGGAGCGGTCCCGACACCAGGTCTGTCAGCATCGGGCGAAGCTCGCGCGGGGGACCGGGCAGCAGAAGCACGACTCGATCTTCGTGATCGATCCACAGGCCTGGTGCGCTGCCTCGCGGGTTCTCGATCACCCGGGCGCCCGCGGGGACCATCGCCTGGCGGCGGTTGATTTCCGGCATAGGGCCCGGATAGCCGCGCGCCACGAAGCGCGCGCGCAGGCGGGCCGTGATCTCCGGGTCCTCTGCCAGCGGTAAGCCAAGGACGGACGCAACGGCTTCGCGCGTCACGTCGTCGTCGGTCGGTCCGAGCCCGCCGCTGAGGACCACGAGATCGACGCGGCCGAGGACACTCCGGACGAGGTGCGCCAGCTCCGTCCGGTCGTCGCCCGACACGGCTTTCGACGCGACGTCGATGCCCAGGAGGTTCAGCTGCTCGGTGATGAAGAGGGAGTTGGTGTCGATTTTCGACGGCGTCAGCAGCTCGCTGCCCACCGCCACGATGGCCGCCCGCTCGAGTGGCTTCACACGAGCCATCCCTCCGGCGCCACGGCGATGAGGATCCGGAGCGCCAGGTTGGCGTAGACCGCCGCCATCGCGTCGTCGGCCATCACGCCCAATCCCCCGTGCAGCCTTTCAAGCCTGTCGGCGGGCCAGGGCTTGATCACATCGAGCAGGCGGAAGATCAGAAACCCCACAATCGCACCGTAGACGTTCACGGGGAGAAGCGCCAGCGTGATCAGCATCCCGGCGACTTCGTCGATCACCACGGGGGCGGGATCGACACCTCCAATATGCCGCTCGGCGACGTTACTGCTCCAGATGCCAACCACGAAGAGCAGCACGATGACGGCAAGCTCGACGGCCACCGACTCCGACAGGCGGACGGCGGCGAAAACCGCGAGCCCGGCGGCGGATCCAAAAGTGCCCGACGCCACCGGTACGTAACCGACATAGCCGCATGTGGCGACAAGAAGCCCGAGACGACGCATCAGTGTGGAGGGCGCTCTCAGGAGGACTCCTGAGAGATCACGCGGATGGTAGCTCGACCACGCGTGTGTGCGCCACGTGGTCGTGCAGCGTGCGTCGTTCGACGTTGAACAGCGCCGGCACCAGGCCCAATCCGAACGAGAGGAACGACACGGCGCCTGTGAGCGTTCGTCCGATCGCCCGGCCCGGATCCATCTGGAAGTGTTCGTCCGCCACGACCCGGATTCCCGCGGCCATCTTGCCGATCGTCTGCCCCCCGATTGCCGTGAAGGCGGAGAAGTAGGCCAGCTTCACGAGGGCCAGAAACGCCAGCAGCGGCACGGGCGGCAGCGCCCGCCAATCGCCCATCGTGAGCGCGACCATCCGGAGCGTCGAGTAGACCACGATGGCGTCCACGCCGAGCAGGATCGCGTGATCGGTGAGCGCCGCGCTGACCCGACGTCCGAGGCCCGCGGGTCTCGTGATCTCGGGCGCAACCGGCGGCCGCGACTCCGACTCGGCGCGGCGGGGCGCATCCTCGGCGAACTCGAGCACCAGTCCCACCTCGTCCGAGAAGCGCGGAGGCCTGACTGCCGGACGTGATCGCGGCTGCGTCTCGGGCGCGCGGCGCACGGACAGCGGCGCTCTGGGCTCGGCGGGCAGCGTGATCAACGGTTCGTCGTGATCCACGGCAGGCCGCGCAAACAGCGGAATGGGCGTTTCCAGGGGAGACGGTGGGCGACTGGTGGCCGCCTCCACCGTCACGGCCTCACTCGGGCTCTCCAGCCACAGTTCACCAACGGGCAGGTTCCCCGTCTGGGGCTTGAGCGAGAGCTCCCCATGGTCAGGCTCCGGCGCCGCCAGAAGCGAGAAGTCGTAGCCGCAGTTGCGGCAGCGATCGCCCGTCTCGAAACCAAGGTAGCTGCATTTCGGGCACTTCATCGCACGCCCTCCCCGGCCTCGGCGGCCGCCGGCCTCACGGCCGAGAGCAACACCCGCTGAATCACGG
>DASTDQ010000238.1:0-2675 GCA_035710305.1 Vicinamibacterales bacterium
AATGCTCCCCGCCGCGCCGCTGTTCACCGCGGTGACGTTGATGCTGCCAGCGCAGGTGCCTGCGCCTGTCACCCCCACCCCCGAAGCCCTGGTCACGGCCGCCAAGCGAGCCGCCGGAACCGACCACGCGGGAACGTTTCTCCGCATCTGCGTCGCCCCCGACAATTTCGATGCGGGCGGCCGGAGGGGCGGAGGGCCAGGGCCACGCGCCGTGCCCGACCGCGCCACCTGGTACGCGAAGCCCTACAAAGTCTTCGACAACCTCTATTTCATCGGCACCAGGATCCACTCCGCGTGGGCGCTGACCACGAGCGCAGGCATCATCGTCATCGATACGCTGTTCGACTACGCGATCGAGCCGGAGATGATCGAGGGCATGACGACGCTCGGCCTCGATCCGCGCGACGTCAAGTACGTGCTGATCAGCCATGCCCACGGCGATCACGATCAAGGGGCGGCGCTGCTGCAGAGCCGCTACGGCGCCAAGATCGTGATGGGTGCAGCCGATTGGGATGCGACGCTCCAGCGCGCCGCATCCGCTCCCGGCGGCGTGCCGAAACGCGATATCGCCGTGGGCCGCGAAGGGCTGAAGCTCACACTCGGGGAGATCACCGTGGACGTCATTGCCACGCCGGGCCATACATCAGGCACGCTGTCGTACTTCTTCCCGGTCAAAGACGCCGGACGAACGCTGACCGTCGCCTACTCCGGCGGCACGGCGTTCAACTTCCCCCGGCAGGCGGCGAATTTCGCAATCTATCGCGACAGCCAGCGGAAGATGACCGAGGCCGCCCAGGCGGCTGGCGCGACCGTCCTCATGTCCAATCACACCGAGTTCGACCGCGCCTACGACCGCGCCCGGATCGCCCAGCTACCGCGCGCGGTGGGGGAGAAGCACCCGTACGAAACCGATACCGCCACGGTCATGCGCTATTTCGAGATGGCGGCGAACTGCGCCGAAGCACAGCGCCTGCTGGTCCAGTGAGCAGGGCCGCGTTCAGCGCGCGTCAGCAGCGCGCCGCGCTACAATCCGCGTCATGAAGCGCCGTTCACTCGTGGTGTTGACGATCTTTCTCGCGGCCGTCGTGCCGCGCCAGGCCGCGGGGCAGCGCGCCGAGCGCGTGCCGTCGCTGCGTGCCGGGGCCGCCCGGGTGGACATTACGCCTGCGCAGGGCGAGTTCCCGAAGAACAGTCGGGGAATTCTCGACCGACTCTATGCGAGGGCGATCGTGCTCGAGAACGGCGCCTCGACTGCGGCGCTGATCACGATCGATGCCGGCGCCGTTCCCGACGCGCTCTGGCAGGCGGTGACCACGCAGATCGAGAAGGAACTGAAGATCCCGACAGCCAGTGTTCTGCTGACGGCCACGCACACGCACAGTGCCGGCGGTCAGCGGGGGCCCGATTATTTGCAGAAGATCGTGGAATCGGTGCGGCTCGCACAGCAGCGCCTGACGCCGGCGCGAGTGGGATACGGCACGGGCGTCTCCTACATCAACGTCAATCGCCAGATCATCGACCCGAAGACGAATCGCTGGTGGGAGGGACCGAATCGCGAGGGTCCGTCCGACAAGACCGTCGCTGTCCTCGAATTCGAGAGCCAGGGCGGCGAGCCGATTGCGGTCTACTACAACTACGCCGTGCACGCCGTGATTGCCGGACAGCTGGACCAGGTCAGCGGCGATATTCCGGGAGCCGCGTCGCGATACATCGAAGACTCGTTCGATGACACAGTCGTTGCCCTCTGGTCGAGTGGTGCCGCCGGCGATCAGAATCCCGTCTACTACCAGCAGACCTACGACCTTCGAGACATACGGACGAAGGACTACGCCGCGCGAGGCATCGACATCAGCAACGCCATGCCACCCGGTGGGGAAGGGCTGGACCGCAACAATCCGACCGTCGCACGACTCATGAACCAGCAGCGGCAGATGGTGCTCTCGATGGGGCAGTTCCTCGGCGAGGAGGTGCTGCATGTCAGTCGCCGCATCGAGCGCATGGACACCGCGGTGCCGCTCTCCGGCCGCTTCTCGACGATCAGCTGTCCCGGACGCGAGCGGACGAATCAGGGCCGGGCCGGCTTCGAAGGCACCTACAAAGAAAGCAGTCCGGTGGAGATCAGGCTCGGTCTCCTGCGCATCGGCGACGTGATGATCGGCGCGGTGAACGCGGAGGTGTTCAACGCCATCGCGCAGCGGCTGAAGCGCGAGTCGCCGTACAAGGCAACCATGCTGGCGACGCTGACGAACGGTTCGGCGCGCTCCGGCTACATCCCCGACGATGCGTCGTTCGGCAAGCAGACCTTCGAGGTGCTGTCGTCGCGGCTACAGCCAGGCTGTGCCGAGTCGGCCATTGTCAATGGCCTCCTGTCGCTGATCGACGGCGCGCGAGGGCTTCGTTAAGACCCGGGACCGCTGTATCGTCCACGGCGGCGGGCTTCCTGACGCGATGATTCCCGCGGTCTACAACGCCAACATGGACGCCCAGGCCGTAGTCCTCGTAGGTGTCGCACGGCTCGCCGCGCTGCAGGCACTACGATCTAGGATATAGATCGATCGTGGAACGGGTTCACAGAGCTCTCGCCTCAGGCCACATCGGCCGCGCTCGTCATCACTCCGCCGGCACTCGCCGATTTCAGAGTCCCGTGTTTCGCGGCCTCGAGGCTTCTTTCATTG
>DASTDQ010000239.1:0-8272 GCA_035710305.1 Vicinamibacterales bacterium
GCGCGATTCCGCGGTTTCGCCGCCTCGGAGTTCCTCGTGCGTGTCCCGGGCGCGCGCGACGTTCCAGTCGTCGTGCCCGCCCCGGCGCCGCCGACCAGCGGCGTCGTCGCGGTCTTCGCGCCGCGCCGCGAAGGGACGGTCACGACCCGCAGGCAGCCGGCGACCGCGCACTCGCTGAACGAGCCCGATCGACCCGGCCGCACCGGCTCGACACCCGACGCGCTGCGCGCGGAGATCGACGGCATCATCGACTACTTGAATGTCGAGAAAACCTCGCACGCGCGCTATCAGCCGGCCGACGGCCGTACGTTCTGCAACATCTACGCGCACGACTTCTGCGCGCTCGCCGGAGTCTATCTGCCACGCGTCTGGTGGACGCCGGGCGCGATCGAGCGCCTTGCCCGGGGCGAAAACGTCGAGCCGAGGCTCGGCGGCACCATCGAGGAGCAGCGCGCGAACGATCTGTTCCGCTGGCTCCGCGACTTCGGCACGAGGTTCGGGTGGCGGCAGACGAGCACGCTGACCAAGCTTCAGACCGAAGCCGACGTCGGCGCCATCGGCCTCATCGTCGCGCGCAGAGTGGACGACGGGAGGCCCGGACACATCACGATCGTGGTGCCCGAGAACGCCGACGCGAGGGCCAGGCGGGACAGCGGGACCGGCGACGTCACGGCCGCGCTGCAGAGTCAGGCCGGCGCGAGGAACTTCTCACGCGACACGGGGAAGGTGGACTGGTTCAAGGGCACCGCCTTCGCGGAGCATGCGTTCTGGCTCCACGCATAAAGGCGTGGAGGCGGCGTGTGAAGGCCCACACCGTCAGTGCGTCATTGCGTACACCAGGTAATTGACGCCAAGCCGATAGGCGTCGGCCGTGCCTGCCTCGCCGTACAGCCCTTCAGCCGACCACTCCCAGTAGTCGCCGATGTCGTTGTTGAAATTCGCGATGGCCAGCATGCGGCCGCCCGTCCGGTTGTCGTCGAACAGCCCGTAGAACACCGGCTCGATTCCCGGCAGCATCGGGTGAGGAACGTTGAGCGTCCGAAGGCTGTAGAAGGACTGGAAGATCGGATGGCTCACGTCGAGCCGGATGAAATCGTGTTCCGGCAGCACGACCTTCATCTGCCTGACGAGGTTGCGCCATTCCGGGTCGCCGTCGAAGTCGTCGAAGATGATGAACCCGCCCTTCAGGAGATACTCGCGCAGGCTCTTCGCCTCCGCCTCGTCGGTCGTCCAGTAGCCGGGCTCGGACATGTAGATGACCGGGTTCTCGAAGATGCGGGGGTCATCGAGATCGAAGATGTTCGAGTCGTTCAGGTGCACGCGCATGTTGCTGATGTAGTCGAGGATGGCCGAGAAGTTGCGGTCGGCCGCGGGGTAGTCGTGCTCCCACCCGCCATTGGTTCCCACCCGGGTGCCGTAGCGGATGCGCGTGAAGGCGAAGTAGCTGTCGTACTCGACCGCAACCGGCTGTGCTCGAAAGAAGCGGCCAAGAAAGTTCTGACCGGCGGCCGGGAGCGCCACCGCCGACAGCAGCACGATGGCGGCAACCAGTCTCGCCATAGCTCCCCAGTCTATCCCGGGAACCTTTCGGCGCACGCGCGGGAATAGCCCGCTATGAGGCGGGTCGTGTGCGCCGGGGTCGCCGTCACCATGTGCACGACGGTGTTCGCTGTCTGCGCGCGGACACCGCGGCCGGTCGCCGCGTCGATCAAGCCGTGCGGCGGCGAGGGCCGCGGCCGCTACGGCGGCCCGGGCCCGGTGCCCGTGACGGGACTACTGACATTGCAGTGCATGACCGTCAAGGAGTTGATCCTCGAGGCGTATTCCTCGCGTGAGCCGGCGCCGGCGATGCGGCCCAGCGTCGAAGGCGGGCCTGCATGGATCAGATCAGATCGGTACACCATCACCGCCACCGCGGAGGGCAAGCCGGTGCTCGCGCGGGTCCGCGGCGCCATGCTTCGCCGGCTGCTCGAAGACCGCTTCGACCTCAGGCTGCATCACGAGAAGAGGGAACTGGCGCCCGCAGGCGTCCTCGTCATCGACGCCGTCGACCGACCCTCCGGGCACTGACGATCCCGTGGAACTTTCTTTCTCACGCCCGCCAATAACGGGGCAGGAGAATTTGCGATGCCCAAGAGATTCGTCTCCATCGGCCTGCTGTGCGTGACGGCTGCGCTGGTCTACCTGTGCGTGATTGCCATCGCCTCCACGGCGTCGAGCCCGGCGCACGCGCAAGCCCCCAGCTTCGACGTCGCGACCATCAAGCTGTCCGACGCGCCGCCCAACGCCGGCGCGCTGCTCAACTTCCCGTCTCCGCAGCGCATGTCGATCACCAACTTCTCGCTGCGAATGCTGATCGGCTCCGCCTTCGGACCCGAGCTCGGTCAGGGCTATCAGATCGCGGGTGGGCCCGACTGGCTCGAAAAGGACCGTTTCGTCGTCCAGGGACAGGCCGCCGGTACCGCCACGCGCGCCGACATGATTGCGATGCTGCGCACGCTGCTCGTCGAACGTTTCGGCCTGAAGTATCACGTCGAAAACAAGGACGTGGATGCCTACGCGCTCGTGCTGGACCGCGCCGACGGCAAGCTCGGGCCGAAGCTCCAGAAGTGGGACGGCACCTGCAACGGCAAGCAGCCGCCGCCGGCACAGCCGAATTCCACCGGCCCGCGGTGCGCCGCGTTCTTCCGCCCACCGGGCCTCGTGATGCGGGGCGTCACGATGACGGTGCTCGCGAACATGCTGTCGGCGCAGATCACGAACCTTGGCCGTCCCGTCGTGGACAAGACAGGCTTGACCGGTGAGTTCGACTTCGACCTCGAAACCACGTTCGCCCCTCTGGCGGCCAACGCCGGCTCGGCCGACACGGCGGCGCCCTCGGTGTTCGTGGCGCTGCGGGAACAGCTCGGGCTGAAGCTCGACCCGACGCGGGCCGGCGTCAAGGTGCTCGTCGTGGACAGCGCGCAGCGGCCGACGGAGAACTGAGATGAAGCCGCCTTCGCTGAAGCTACGGCGGCCAGGGCTCATCGCCGCGGCGCTCGTGACGCTCGCGGCCGGCGTCCTGCTTGCGCAGACGACGGCACCAGACACGTCGTCGGGCACCCAACTCGTCCAGTGGCTCACGGTGTTCAACGGAAGCGATCGCGCCGCGCGCCAGCAGTTCTACAAGGAGCGCTGGGCGTATTCACCGAACCAGAACTTCTACGAAGACCTCCTCGATCAGACTGGCGGGTTCGAGTTGCTGCGGGTCGAGGAGTCCACGCCCACCCGCACGATCGCGATCGCGCGGCAGATCGACGGAGACGCCGTCGCTCGTGTGACGCTCGAGGTCGAGCCGGAAGCTCCGCATCGCATCGTGCGGTTCACGTCGCAGGGGATCCCGCGTCCCGCCGATCTGCCGATTGTGCGGGTCACCGAAGGCGAACTGCTGAAAACGCTGCGTGCCGAGCTCGGCCGGCGCGCCGCGGTGGATCGGTTCTGGGGCACCGTGATCGTCGCGAAGAACGGCACTCCCGTCTTCACGGGCGCGTACGGGCTCGCGAACCGCGAGCGCACGATCCCGATCCGGCTCGACACGCGGCTCAAGAACGGCTCGATGAACAAGATGTTCACGGCGACCGCGGTTATGACCCTCGTCCAGTCGGGCAAGGTCGCGCTCGACGCGCCGCTCGGCAAGTACCTCACGGACTATCCGAACACGGCGCTCGCGTCGAAGGTCACCATCCATCACCTGCTGACGCACACCGGCGGCACGGGCGACTTCTTCGGCGCCCAGTTCACCGCGCACCGGATGGACCTCAAGACGCACAAGGACTACGTCGCCCTCTTCGGGAAGCGGGACCTGCTCTTCGAGCCGGGAAGCCAGTGGGCCTACAGCAACTACGGCTTCATCCTGCTGGGCGCCGTCATCGAGCGCGTCAGCGGGCAGAGCTACTTCGACTACGTGCGCGACCACGTCTACAAGCCAGCCGGCATGACGTCCACCGGCTCGGAGCCCGAACACCAGGTGCTGCCCAATACCGCCGTCGGGTACACGAAGCGCGCGGGTTCACGCGAATGGCAGGCCAACACCGACTCGCTCGGCTACCGCGCCATGGCGGCCGGCGGCGGCTTCACGACGGTTGAAGACCTGCTGCGGTTCGCCACCGCGCTCACCGGCAACCGGCTGCTGAGCGCCGAGAACACCACGCTCCTGACGACAGGGAAGGTGAAGTCGGGCGGCGGACAGTACGCGTACGGATTCGTTGACACATCGGTCAACGGCGTGCGCGTCATCGGCCACAGCGGCGGCGCGCCGGGCCAGTCGGGCGATCTGCTGATCCTCCCCGACTCCGGCTATGTCGTGGCCGCGCTGTCAAACCTCGATCCGCCCGCCGCGCCGCGCATCACGAACTACGTGGCCAGCCGCCTTCCCGCCCGCTGACGCGCGGGCCGGCAGGCGCCGTGTCCGCCGGACCCGCGCCGTCGGGTCCGGCTTAGCCCGGCCGGTAGACTCCCGCGCCCGAAGCGGGCGAAAATACGCCGACGCCCCATGGTCATCACCAAGAAGTCCCTGCCCCGGCGGACGTTCCTGCGCGGCCTCGGCACGACGATGGCGCTGCCGTTTCTCGAGTCGATGGTGCCGGCGTTCCCGGCCCGCGCCCAGACCGCCGCGCTGACGCCTCTGCGCTTCGGGGCCGTCTACGTCCCCAACGGGGCGCCGATGAACTTCTGGATGCCGAAGTCGTCGGACGGCACTCTCGAGGTCACGCCGATCCTGGCGCCGCTCGAACCGTTTCGCGACACCATCACCGTGGTCGGCAACCTGTCGCGGGCCGGAGGCCGGACGGCGACCGATCACGCCGTCAGCTCCGCGGGGTGGCTGAGCGGCGTCGTCGCGAAGCAGACCGAGGCGGAAGACATCAGCCTCGGCATCACGATCGACCAGGTGCTCGCGAAGCAGGTGGGGCAGGACTCGCCGTTTCCGTCGCTCGAGTTCGCGACGGAGGACTTCTCGGGCTACGTCGGCGGCTGCGTTCCCGGCTACAGCTGCACCTACATGAACACGATCTCGTGGGCGGGGGAGACGTCGCCGCTGCCGATGGAGATCAACCCGCGGGTCGCGTTCGAGCGGATGTTCGGCCGATCGGGAGATACCGCCGGGCGGTTGTCACGCATGAAGGAGAACCGGAGCATCCTCGATTCGATCGCCGAGGAGGCGCGCGCGCTGCAGCCGCGAGTCAGCGCGCCGGACCGCGCCAGGCTCGAGGAGTACCTCGGGAACGTCCGCGAGATCGAGCGGCGGATCGAGCGCGCCGAGGCGAGAAGCGCGACCGACGTCGCCTCGGTCGGCGCGCCGGTCGGCGTGCCCGCGTCGTTCGAGGAGCACGCCGCGCTGATGTTCGATCTGCTGGCCGTCGCCTACCAGTCCGATCTCACGCGCGTGTTCACCTACATGATGGCGCGCGAGGCCAGCCAGCGGACGTATCCGGCGCTCGGCATCCCCGAGACGCACCACGACGTGTCGCATCACGGCAACCAGCCGGACAAGATGGCGCTGCACGCGAAGATCGACACGCACTACGTGCAACTGTTCGCCGCCTTCGTCGAGAAGCTCAGGAGCATGCCCGAGGCGGACGGCTCCGTGCTGGACCACTCGCTGATTGTCTTCGGCTGCGGCATGAGCGACGGCCAGGCGCACTCCGCCTATCCGCTGCCGCTGGCCGCCGTCGGACGTGCGGGAGGCCGCATCAAAGGCAACCGGTTCGTCGTCGCGCCCGAGTGGAGCTCGGTGGCGAACTTCTGGCTGGGCGTCGCCGGCGTGTTTGGAAGCCCGATCGAGCGCTTCGGCGAGAGCACGGCGCGCCTGGATCTCTGATGCACAGCGCGTGGCGAGTGCAGAACCGCGAACGGGTCTGACCCTTGCGCACCTCCGCAGTCGCGTGCGTCGTGCTGGTCGTGGCGTTGGCCGCGACGGCGGGCGCGCAGATCCCCCTCATCGATGCCGTCAAGCGCGGCGATCGCGCCGCGGTCCGCACGCTTCTCCAGCAGCAGGCTGACGCCAACGCGAGCGAGCCGGACGGAACGACCGTGCTGCACTGGGCGGCGCAGGAAGACGATCCGGACGCCGTTCGTCTGCTCCTGTCCGCGGGGGCCAAAGCGGAATCGGCGAACCGCTACGGTGTGACGCCGCTTCAGTTGGCCGCGGTGAACGGGAACGCCGCGATCGCGAAGATGCTGCTCGAGGCCGGCGCGGATCCGGATGCCGTGCTGCCGGAAGGCGAGACGGTCCTCATGACGGCGGCGCGCACGGGACGCGTGGACCTGCTGCAGGTCCTCCTCGACGCCGGCGCGGAGCCGAGCGCACGGGAGCGCTGGTACGGCGAGGACGCGCTCATCTGGGCCGTTGCCGAGAATCACGCGGACGCGGCGCAGCTGCTCATCGATCGCGGCTCGGACCCCGACGCCCGATCGGCGAAGCTGGACTTCCCGAGGCGCCGCAACGGGCAGTCGGTTCTGTCCCTCGGCTCCTGGACGCCGCTGATGTACGCGGCGCGCGAGAACGCGCTCGACTCGGCTCGCACGCTCGTGAAGGCGCGCGTCGATCTCGACGCGGTCGATCCCGACGGCGCCACGGCGCTCGTCGTCGCCATCATCAACGCCAACTACGAGTTTGCCGCGTTTCTTCTCGACGCGGGCGCAGACCCGAACGTCGTGGACAACGAGGCCGGCATGGGACCGCTGTACGCGGCGGTTGACATGCACCGCCTCGCCGTCGGGCACGGACGGCCGAATCCGCGGCTCACGGGCACCATGGACGCGGTTGACGTGGTGAAGCTGCTGCTCGCGCACAAGGCGGACCCGAATGCGCGCCTCAAGGCGCCGCTGCTGCAGCGGCATCACACGGGCGGCGACGCGTCGCTCGGCGCCGGTGCGACTCCGATCATGCGCGCGGCCAAGTCGGGCGACGTCGAGATGATGAAGGTGCTCCTCGCGTCGGGGGCCGACCCGAGGATGACGATGCCCAATCAGTCCACAGTGCTGATGTACGCCGCGGGGCTCGGCTGGCGCGACGGGAGTCCCGCGGCGCCCTCATACGATCAGGGTTCGCCCGAGGAAGCGGCGGCCGCGATCGAGCTGCTGCTCGGGCTCGGGCTCGACATCAACGCGGCCAACGCCAATGGCGAGACGGCGCTGCACGCGGCCGTGACCGGCAGGGGCGATGAGACGATCGTCGGCGCGCTCATCACGCACGGCGCCAGCCTGCAGGCGGTGAACAAGCGAGGACAGACGCCGCTTGCGGCCGCTCTCGCCAGCCGCAAGGACGTCAGCCGCCTCGTGACGCTGCTGCAGGAGGCCGAGCGGTTCTGACAGGGTCCCCCAACGCCCACGTCCCAACGCCCAACTCCCAAATGAGTGCGAGTAAGGCGGGGGGCCGCCCCTTCGACCCTACTCGGCCTTCGCGGCGACCTTGCACCGATCCTTCGGGTCGTCGAAGTCGCGATAGGGCTCGTGGCACTTCGCGCACGCAGCCGAGACGGTTTCGCTGACGGCGATCATCTCGTCCATGTTCTTCGACTGCGCCGCCTTGTAGGCGGCTCTTCCGGCTGCGGCCAATCCCTCGGCGGCCGCTCTGAAGTCGGCCTGGCCTACGGGAACCGGCCTGCCGTTCTCACACACGCGTCCGGGAATCATGATCAGGTTCGCGGCTTCCGCCAGCGCCAGCGCGCTGTTCTCGACTTCCTGCCACCCGCCGTACACGTTCTTGAACGTCGCCGTGGCGCCCCCGCCGACCGCCGCGGGATCTCTCGGTGCACCGGGGTCCTGGCTCTGCGCGTCGAAGACGATGTTGGCGAACGTGAAGGGAATCCCGCGCATCATCTGCGCGAGATTCGAGTACGGCTGCGGCGTGTGCGCGGCCGCCGGGGTCGACGCCGCGGTCGTCGTTTCCGGATTCCCGCACCCTGCCAGCACAACGACGGTTGCGATCAACCCACACACGGTTCTCATGGCGCTCTCTCCTCGCGCGTCCGCTCGCCGGGCCGTTTGCGAGCGCGGCGCGAGCGGGTGCAAGCATCCGGCCAGACGTAGGTCCTTGGTCCGTGGGGGTTAGTTCCTGGCCCTACGCGTAATCCGTGGACGTTGATTCAACACACGACCGGCTCTGCGCGCGGCTTTTTTCGCGCAGGCCGCGAAGAAATTCAGGCGGCGGCGGGTGGTGGCGGGTCCTTGGTCCGGGTAGCCGGACCAAGGACCAGGGCCAAGGAGTTAGGTGAGCGTGAACTGCACGGTC
>DASTDQ010000240.1:0-18431 GCA_035710305.1 Vicinamibacterales bacterium
TCGACGCTCACCATCGGGTAGAGCACGACGGCAAGGACGACGAGCGCGGCTGCTCCTCCGATCACTGTGGGGCGGTGATTGAGCGCGACGTGGATCGCCCGCCGGTACCGTTCGTCCATTCCTTCCAGGAAGCGCTCGCTGACGCGATAGAAGGCGGCCATGACGCCCGTTGCGCGCGCCTCCTCATCCGGCGTCTTGAGCCAGCGGGAGCACAGAACGGGCACGATCGTCACCGCGACGAACAGGGACATCGCGAGCGAGAACACGACGACGTAGGAGAGCTGGGTGAACATGATGCTCGCCGTTCCGCTGAGGAACAGCAGCGGCACGAAGACGGCGATGTGCGTGAGCGTGGAGGCCAGAATCGCCGACCATACCTCCTCGCTCCCTTCGATGGCCGCCGTCATGCGGTCCTTGCCCATGTGCAAGTGGCGATGCGTGTTCTCGAGCACCACGATCGAGGCATCGACGATCATGCCGATGCCCAGCGCGAGCCCGCCGAAGGTCATCGTGTTCAGGGTGAACCCGCCGAAGTAAAGCAGCGCGAAAGTGCCGACCACCGACACCGGGATCGACGTGCAGACGATCAGCGTGGAGCGCAGGTCGCGCAGGAAGGCAAAAATGATCAACACCACCAGGATGCCGCCGACCATCGCGTGCTCCTGTACGTTGTCGATCGCGCGCCGGATGAATACCGAGTTGTCCTGCGTGATGGTCATCTTGACCCCGGGAACCTCCTGGTTCACCCGATTGACCTCCGCACGGACGAGTTCCGCCACGGCCACGGTGTTCTTGCCGGACTGTTTCTGGACCTGGAGCTGGATGCCCGGCCGGCCGTTGATCCGCATGAACGAGCGGCGCTGCTCGGTCGTGTCCTGCACGTCGGCGATGTCGCGCAGGTACACGGGAACGCCCTGGCGCGTCATCACTACCAGGTTGCGGATGTCCTCGATGCTCTGGAACTGACCCTGGCTGCGAACGAGGAAGGTCGAATCCCCCTGGTAGATCTCGCCGAGCGGCGTGTTCTGGTTCTCCTGGCGCAGCGTCTGGACGACCGTGCTGACCGAGAGGTTGAGCGCGGTGGTCTTCTCCTTCGACAGGTCCACGTGGATCTCGCGACGGACGCCGCCATTCACCGTCACGGCCGCCACGCCGTCCACGCGCTCGAAGCGCGGGGCGATCTCGTTCTGGGCCACCTCGCGCAGCGTCACGGGGTCGTAGTCCCCCTCGATGCCGATCTGCATGACGGGCAGCTGGTTCGAATCGAACTTGAAGATGGTGGGGGGGTCCGCGTCCTCGGGAAGGCGGTTGCGCATGCGGTCCACGCGCGTTCTCACCTCGTCGGCCGCTTCCGACAGGTCTGAGCCCCAATCGAAGTTGAGCCGGATCTGGCTGTTGCCTTCCGACGAGCTCGACTCGACGCGCGTGATGCCCGGCACGGCGCCGACCGCCTGCTCCATCGGACGAGTGATCAACTCTTCGATCTCGAGCGGGCCGACGCCTGGATAGCTGGTCCGGACGTTGAGCTGCGGCTGCTCGAACTCCGGCATGAGGTCCACCGGAAGCCGCGTCAGCGAGATCACGCCAAGCAGCGTGACGACGGCGCTGATCATGAACATCGTGACCGGACGTTGGATCGCGAGACGAGGAATACTCATATCGGCACTCTGTCGTGGCGTGACGTGAACGAGACGCGCGCTTCGAGTCGTGGCGCGGCCGCGTCGGCTGGCCGCGCGTCTTGCTACTGGCTTATCGCACTCGACGGCGCCGGCAGCGAACCGCCGCGCTGACCGCCGACATCTCCGCTGCCGGTGCGCCCGCCGGGAGCGCCGCCCGATCGCGATCCGTCAGTGCCCGGCGCCGCCTGCCGGCTGCGCCCGCCGCCGGATCGCCCGGCATCGCCGCCAGCCTCTCCCGACGGCGCCTGCCCGGACGAGCCTGCGCGCGGGGACGGTCCGGCCTGCGGGTTCCGGCCTCGTGAACCATCATCCTCGCTGCCGGCCAGCAGGACGCGATCGCCGTCGCGAAGGGCGCCGGCGCCGGTCGAGATGACCTCTTCGCCTTCCTTGAGTCCCGCCAGGATCTCGACGATGTCGCCCTTCTCGGTACCCACCTGTACGGTCCGGAACACCGCAACGTTGTTCTGCAGCTGAAACACGCCGCGCCGTCCGCCCAGATCGACGACAGCATTGGCCGGCAGGACGAGCGCGTTCTTCTTCGTCTGTGTCGTGATGCCCACGCGCGCGTACATGCCGGGCTTGAGCCGGAACGTCGGGTTCGGAATCTCGATCTCGATGGACGCCGTGCGCGTCGCCGGATCGAGCACCGGGGAGACGCGCGCGATGCGGCCGGCGAAGGTCTCGCCCGGATACGCGTCCACCTGCACGTTCGCGGAGTTGCCCGACTCGAGCTGCTTGAGGTCCTTTTCCACGACGTTGGCGACAAGCCTGACGAGCGTGATGTCGACGACGTCGGCGACCGGAACGTTTTGCGACACGAACGCTCCTGGATCGACCGCGCGGCGCGCCACGAAGCCGGTGACGGGCGAGGTGATCACCGTGTTGGCCAGGTTGATCCGCAGTTCGTCGAGACGGGCCTTGGACTGCGTGGTCTGGGCACGCGCCAGATCCACTTGAGCGATGGACGCCAGGTACCGCGCCTCGTTGTCGTCGAGAGTCTGTTTGGGAAGCAGTTTCTTGTCGTATAGACTTCGAGAGCGCTCGACGTTGGTTTCCGCCAGCTTCAGGTCGGCTTCGCGCTGGCGAATGGTGGCGAGGGAGACTTCCTGTGCGGCCTCTGCCTGCTTGACCTGCTCGACGATCTCGTAGTCTTCGATCTTGGCGATTCGCTGGCCACGGTTCACGCGATCGCCCAGACGAACATAGATCTCCTCGAGACGCCCGGCGGTCCGCGGCGCGACCGCCACGGTCGTTTCGCCGATGAGATTCCCGACGACCGTGATCTCGGCGTCGAGCGTCGCGATGCTCGCTCTCGCCAGTTCGATGGTCATGGGGCCCCGGCCGCCGCCGCTGCGGTTCCCGAACCCGCCGCCGCCAAAGCCGCCGCCGCCGAATCCGCCGCCGCCGAATCCGCCGCCCTGGCTGCCGCGGCCGCCACCGGACGAGTTCGTGCCGGGGTTCGCGGCCGACGAATTGGACGTCAACTGCCAACCGTAGTACGCGGCGCCGCCACCGACGAGGAGAACGATGGCTGCAATGACGGCTTTCTTCATGCGTTCACGACCGAGTCTCCGTGTCAGTTCCCCTGAATCGAGGTAATACCTCCACCGCCGCCGGCGGGCGCGTCCTGCACCCGTTCATATTCCACCAAAGCGCGCCGGTAGTCGAGCAGGGCGCGAAGCTCGGAGTTCTGTGCCGTCTGCAGGTCCCGCTGGGCCTGAACAACGAAGAAATTCGTCGAGAGACCGACCTCGAACCGGCTCTCTTCCGCGCGGAGCCGGGTGTCGGACAGCTCCCTGGCTGCCGTGGCGGCCTCGAACCGCTTCAGGCTGCTCTCGACTTGCAGCGCGGCGTTGGTCACTTCGGCGGCGACCTGCAGCTCGAGCGCCCGGAGCTGCGCGACCGACTGGTTCCGCTGCACGCGCGCGCGGGCGTACTGCGCTTCCTGCGCGCTCGAGCCAAGGGGATAACTGACGTTCAACTGGACCTGCCACACGGGATAGTCGCGACCGACAATTGCCTTCATCGCGTCCCCGTAGCCTCCTTCAATGATGTTCGAGATCGAGCCGCCAAGCCCCTGGCGTTCGAACCGGGTGCCGCCGACGCCCTGCGCCGAGTAATTGGCCGTCAAGTCGAGCGCCGGGAGCGTCTGGTTTTTCAAGTAGCCCATGGTCACGTCGTTGCTTTCGATCGTCTTGCGCGCCTGGGCGACGTCGGTGCGATTGTCGAGCGACCTGCGCACGGCGGCCTCGACGTCGAGCGGCTCGGGCCGGAACTCCGGCCGATCGATCGCGGTAATCTTCGCACGCCACAGGTCGTCCTCGGTGCCGTTGACGATGAGGCGCTTGAGCGCGATCTCCGCGGTTTGCATCGTGGCTTCCGCCTGAGCAAGCGTCTGCCTGCGCGTGGCCGCTTCAGCTTCCGCCTGGACGACGTCGAGCGGAGCCATCGTGCCCACCTCCACACGGGCCCGGTTGTCGTCGACGAGCTTCAACGCCAGCTCGAGCGACCCGCGGGCCACCTCAACGGCCTGGCTGGCGAAGAGCAGCTCCCAGTACGAGTTTCGCACGTTGGCCACTGTCGTCGTGATGGTCCTCCGCAGCTGTATGTCGGAGACCTCGCGATTGATCGTCGAGACGCGGATCTGCTGGCGCGTGCTGTCGATGCGGAAGTCGCGCAACAGCGGCTGCGTGTAGCTCGCGGTGAGGTTCGAGTTGTAGCTCGGGTTGAAATTGGAGAAGGAGTTGTTGGTTTCCTGCCGCTGGTTCGTGAAGTTCACCGAGAAGTCGCCGCCGCCCCAGGGGACGGCCTGCGTAAGCCCGGTGTTGTAGGCGCCCTGGTTGTTCTCGACGATGAGGCCGCCGTTCAACTGGCTCGTCGGCGGCTGGACCTGATTGCGCTGCGAGAAGGTCCCGGACACCGTCGGCCGATACGTCGCATGCAGGCGCTCGAGCTGGAGGTCTTGCAGTTGCGGGTTCAGGCGCTCGACAGCGAGGTCGAGGTTGCGCTCGAGCGCGCGCGCCTCCGCCTCGACGAGCGTCAGCTCGACACTCGGGCCGGGCGCCGTGATGGGAACCGTCGGACGGGTCTGCTCCGCGTCGACTCGCGCCACGGCAAATTGCTGCGCGGCCTGACGAGCGATCTCGGCCAGGCGCGCCTGGTCCCCCGCCTGCTGCGCGGCAGCCGGCGAAAGGCTCGCGGAGGCCAGCAGAGTCGTCAAGAAGGCACACGTAGTTCTCATGATGTCTTGTTAATCCTGTTAAATCCTGTTAATCGGGATGGTCGATATGACGGCTATTTGCCGCGCCCGCTCTGTGTGGTCTTTTCCGCCGCCTGATGCATCGCCGTGAACCTGGCCCACTGGTCCGTCGTGAGCTTCTTGCGCATGCGAACCAGCATCATGGTTCGGGCCGTGTACAGGTCGGCTCGAGACGCTGCCACGCGCTTCACCTGCTCCAGGATGGCGCTGTCGTCGCCCTTCTGGACCCGCCGTTCGAACTCCGCCTCTGCCTGGTCGAGCGTCTCATTCAGAACCCGCAGATTCGGCATCGCGGCCTGAAAGATCTCCTCGAGTTGGCGGCTCTGCTCGGCGGTCAGTCCAAGCTCGCGCTTGTATTTGTCCGACTGCCACCACTTGGATCCCTGGCCGGCCGCCTGAACGGCCAGAAGTACCGCCAAGGCGAGCAGGGCGCTTGCCCACCCGATCCGGACACTGAACTGCATGGCTATTCGTGTTACGACCGCACGTCAAGTCGTATTTACGGCGGCGGACGCAATTCCATAGCCTACCACGGCTTAGGCTTGATTCGACGAGGTGTGGACGACTGGAGCCCGCCGACGGCCCGAACGGGCCTCCAGAAGGGCTACCGCCGGCCGGCCGCCGCCGTTTCCAGCCGACGGATAACGGCCTCCAGTACGTTATCGGGAGTCGAGGCGCCAGACGTAAGCCCGACCGCAACTTCCCCAGGGGGCAACCATCCCGTCGTCGCGACGTCCTGCTTCCTGCCGACCGGCAAGTGGCGGATTTCTGCCGCCGAGACGAGGCCGTCCGGCTCCGCGACATGGAACGTGGGGACGCGCCCGGCGCAGATCCGGGCGAGGTTGCAGGTGTTGCTGCTGTTGTAGCCGCCCAGGACGATCATCAGATCGAGCGGCTGCTCGTCGAGCAGCGCGAGAACGGCGTCCTGGCGGTCCTGGGTCGCGCTGCAGATGGTGTCGAACGATCGAAATCGTGCAGCCAGCGTGTCGTCGCCGTAGCGGTCTTGAATCGCCGCCCGGAACATCTCGCCGATTTCGAGCGACTCCGAACTGAGCATCGTCGTCTGATTCGCGCAGCCGATCCTCTGGAGGTGCTGGTCGGGGTCGAAGCCGGGCGACAGGCTGTGTGAGAAAGCCGCGAGGAAGCCGGCCCGGTCGCCGCCATGTCTGATGTAGTCGCATGCCGTCGCCGCCTCGCGCCGGTCCAGGACGACCAGGTAGTGGCCCTCCCCTCCATGATGGGCCTGCGATGCCGTCGCGCGCGTTTCCTCGTGCCAGTACTTGCCGTGGATAACGGAGGTCAGGCCGTCCTCGGCGTAGCGCTTCACGTTCTTCCAGACGTTGAGCACCGAACCGCAGGTCGTATCGACCAGCGTGCAGCCGCGCTTCGAGAGCGTCTCCAGCAGTTCGATCGTGATGCCGAACGCCGGGAGGATGACGACATCGTCTGCCGTCAGCGCCTCGATCGACTCGCCGGGATCGCTCAGGAACCGGACGCCCTGCGCCCGGATCCGGTCATTGACGTGCGGGTTGTGGATGATCTCGCCGGTCAGGTACACGGTGCGGTCGGGAAATCGCTGACGCGCCTGGTAGGCGTAGTCCACGGCGCGATCGACGCCATAGCAGAAGCCGAACTCTCGGGCGAGATGCAGCGTGAGACGCCCGGCGTGATGGCGAAAGCCGGATTCTTTGATGCGGCCTACGAGGCTGCTGTGGTACGTCTCCGCGAGGACCGCGGCGACTTCGTGCTTGCGATCGAGCCCCTTGCGGAAAATGAGAGGGCTGTCGGTCATCTGGCCCGGGCGCCGGGGTTCGCGTCGGCGATCAACGCGCGTCCCACGCGCGGGGCGTCAGCGCGTCCAGCGGCATGAGCGCAACCGGTCCCACCTGCGCCGCGGCGACTTCGACCTTGCCGAACAGCTCGTCGTCGGACAGGGACGGCCTCCCTGCGTCGGCCTGCGGAACGGCGATGGTCGGCCGCGCCTGCCGCGTTCCCGACAGATCGTGCGCGAGATGCTCCGCGGCGAGCCCGATGAGGAAAGACGCCGCCAGTGCGCCGCCAAGTGTGGCCCAGCGTCGTGCACGGCGCATCGACGCTCGCGCCGCGTCCTGTGTCTGGCCGTTCGGGAAGACGATCACGCGAGCGGGCCGCCCATCGAGCTCGACGCGCTGCAGGATGCGCGCGCGCTGCTTATCGAGCCGCTCGTCGGAGAACGCCTCATCCGCTTTCACTGTCATCGCAGCGGTCACGTCGTCCAGTGTCTCGGCCAGGCTGATCCGGCGCGACTCGCAGGCCTCGCAATCCTGCAGGTGAGCAGAGTCAGCAGATGCGGCATCGAGGTCGAGCGCGATCTCGATGAGGCGGTCGTCGGACAGGTGCGGATGGCTCATAGGACGGCGACTCCTCGCTCAGGCGCGAGTAGTTTCCGAAGCTTTCGCACGGCGCGAAACAAATGAACACGGACCGTCGCCTCGCTGAGGCCGAGCGCCTGGCTGATCTCGCTGGTGCTCTGCTCGGCGACATGGCACAACGTAAAGACCGTCCGCTGCCGATTGGGGAGCTTGTCGACCGCAGCGGCGATCTGGCCCGCCCGCTCGCTGGAAATCAGCCGGTCCTCCGGGCTGGGCTGCGTGGCAGCGGGCTCGGTCACCGGCGCATCCGCATGAGCCGACATCGGCAGGGCCCATCGGAGCCGCCGCGCCCGGGCTTTGCGGAGGTCCAGGCTGCCGTTCACGAGGATCCGGGTGAACCACACCTCGAAGGGGTACTCCTCACGATAGCTCGCGATGTGAGCGAACACTTTCACGAACGCATCTTGTACGGCCTCGTCGGCGTCGTGCGCGTCCCTCAGGTAGCTGTAGGCGATGCGTACGGCGCGCCGCTGATGCAGCGCAACCAACTCGGCGAACTGTTCCCGCGCGCGGTCGCGATCGCCCGCCTGCACGAGCGCCTTGATGCGGGCCGCCAGCGCGGAATCCCTGGACGGCGCGCCTGGCTGGTGGCGCGCGGCCTTCCCGCGGCCGGCGGGAACCGGCTCGCTGACGGCACCGGCACGTGTGACGCGTTGCAGGGGCGTTCTCATCGCAGATTACGGCCGTCCCGTTCTGGTGTTTACCGGTGGGAGCCTAACGTGTGTCCCACCAACACTATACCCCGGAACGACCCGTGCCGGCGACGCCGCCGCGGGCGGACCAGGCGAGTTGACTGCTTTGGACCGGAAAAGTACGATTTCCTCTTTGCGTCTCTGGCCGGAGGAGCGGAACACGCATGACGATTCAGGTTGAGCGGGCGCATGGACTCGAAGCGCTCGGCATAGTCCGATCGGGTCCCGTCCACTGGAACCTGAGCGCCGCGGCGCTCTACGAACAGGCGCTCCGCCGGGGTGAAGGGACGCTCGCGGCCGAGGGGCCGCTGGTGTGCCGCACCGGACAGCACACCGGCCGATCGCCGAACGACAAGTTCGTCGTCCGCGAGCCGTCGAGCGAAAAGCACGTGCACTGGGGCAACGTGAACCGTCCGCTCGACGAGTCCAGGTTCGAGGTCCTGCACCGGGACATGATGGCGTATCTCCAGGAGACGGAGCTCTACGTCCTCGACGCGTGGGCCGGCGCCGATCCGGCCTTCCGGCTGCCCATTCGCATCGTCAACGAGTTCGCCTGGCACAATCTCTTCGCCCGGAACATGTTTCTGCCCGAGAACGATCGGGCCCGCCGCGCGTCGCACCGCCCTGAGTTCACCGTGATCGACGCGCCCAACTTCAAGGCCGACCCGGCCCGGCACGGCACGCGGTCCGAGGTGTTCATCTGCGTCCACTTCGGCCGGCGGCTCGTGCTCATCGGCGGGACCCACTATGCGGGCGAGATCAAGAAATCGATCTTCACGATTCTCAATTACGTCCTGCCGCTGCAGGGTGTGATGTCGATGCACTGCTCGGCCAACATCGGCGCGGCCGGCGATACCGCGCTCTTCTTCGGTCTCTCCGGGACCGGGAAGACGACGTTGTCGAGCGACCCTGCCCGGCGGCTCATCGGCGACGACGAGCACGGCTGGTGCGACACGGGCGTCTTCAACTTCGAAGGCGGGTGTTACGCCAAAGTGATCAAGCTGTCGGCAGAGGCGGAGCCGCAGATCTACGAGACCACTCGCCGGTTTGGCACGATCCTCGAGAACGTCATTGTCGATGCGGACACGCGGGCTCTCGACCTGAACGACGCGTCGCTCACCGAGAACACGCGCGGGTCGTATCCGATCGAGTTCATCGACAACGCAGAGTTGTCGGGCCGCGGCGGGCACCCGGCCAACGTGATCATGCTGACGGCGGACGCCTACGGCGTGTTGCCGCCGATTGCGCGGCTCTCGTCGGAAGGCGCGATGTATCACTTCCTGTCGGGCTACACCGCGCGCGTCGCGGGAACCGAAAAAGGCGTGACCGAGCCCAAGGCGACCTTCAGCACGTGCTTTGGCGCGCCGTTCCTGCCGCTGAATCCCAACGTCTACGCGAAGATGCTCGGCGAGCGGATCGCGAGGCACGACGCGCGCGTGTGGCTCGTGAACACCGGGTGGACGGGTGGACCGGCCGGCGTCGGCCACCGTATGAAGATTGCCTACACGCGCGCGATGATCACGGCGGCGCTGACGGGCCAACTGGATCGTGTGGAGTACCGCCGGCACCCCATCTTCAATCTCGACATGCCCGCCTCGTGTCCCGGCGTGCCGGACTCGGTGCTCCAGCCACGGAGCACGTGGCCGGATGCCGACCGGTACGACGAACAGGCGCGAAAGCTGGCGGCGATGTTCGTCGAGAACTTCAAGGCGTTCGAGAAGGACGTGGCTCCGGCGGTCACAGGGGCTGGGCCGAAGGCGTAAGGGCCAGTCAGTTGGGACACGCGAACGGATATGAGGCCGTCATCGGCCTCGAAGTCCACGCGCAGTTGCGGACGCGGACCAAGATCTTCTGCGGCTGCAGCACGCAGTTCGGCTCGCCTCCGAACTCGCAGGTCTGTCCGGTGTGCCTCGGGCTGCCAGGCGCCCTCCCGGTCCTCAATCATCAGGCGGTCGACTTCGCGATCAAGGCGGCGCTGGCGTGCGGCTGCCGCATCGCGCCGACGTCGGTGTTCGCGCGAAAGAACTACTTCTATCCCGACCTGCCCAAGGGCTACCAGATCTCGCAGTACGAGCTGCCGCTCGCACTGGGCGGCGGGCTGGAGATCACGACCGAGGGCAGTACGAAACGGGTCGGCCTCACGAGGATCCACATGGAGGAGGACGCCGGTAAGTCGCTGCACGAGGGCTTCTCGGATTCCGACAAGCGCAGCTACGTCGACTACAACAGGAGCGGTGTGCCGCTCATCGAGATCGTGAGCGAGCCCGACATGCGATCCGCCGCCGAGGCCGCCGAGTTCTTCAGCCGCCTGCGTGACCTGCTGGTGTGGCTCGGCGTCAGCGACGGCAACATGGAGGAGGGCAGTCTCCGCTGCGACGCCAACGTGTCGGTGCGGCCGCTGGGCCAGAGCGCGCTTGGCACGAAGGCAGAAGTCAAGAACGTGAACTCCTTCCGGTACCTCGAGAAGGCGCTCGAATACGAGATCGCGCGGCAGATCGAGCTCGTCGAGAGCGGCGGCAGCGTGGTTCAGGAGACGCGCCTCTGGGACACGGGTACCGGGCGGACCTACTCGATGCGCAGCAAGGAAGAGGCGCACGACTACCGGTACTTCCCCGAGCCCGATCTTCCACCGCTCGTGATCGACGCGTCGCGGGTCGAGAGCGTGAAGGCCGACATGCCCGAGCTGCCCGAAGCCCGGAGCCGGAGGCTCGCCGCGGAGTACGGCATTCCGGCGTACGACGCCGGCGTGCTGACCCAGTCGGCGGCGCTGGCCGACTACTTCGAGGCGACGGCCAGGGCCGCGGGCAACGCCAAGGCGGCCAGCAACTGGATCATGGGCGAGCTGCTGCGGACGATGAAGGAACGCGGGCAGGCAATCGCGGACGTGGCGCTGACTCCGGCCGCGCTCGGCGAGCTGATTGTGCTGATCGACAAGGGAACGATCAGCAGCTCCATGGCCAAGGGCGTCTTCGCGAAGATGTACGACTCGGGACGGTCGGCCACGTCGATCGTCGAGGAAGAGGGGCTCGCGCAAATCGCCGATGAAGGCGCCATCGCCGCCATCGTTGCCGATGTGCTGCGAGGCCAGGCCGAGGCCGTCGCCCAGTTCCGCGCGGGAAAGCGTCAGACGTTCGGCTTCCTCGTCGGCCAGGTCATGAAAGCCAGCGGCGGCCAGGCCAACCCGAAGCTGGCGTCCGATCTGTTGAAAAGGGCGCTCGACGAGTAGACAGTCGACGCCGGGGTCAGATCGGATTTTTGCACCGCGGCGGGACGAACGCCGCTTCGCGTGCAAAAATCAAGATCTGACCCCGCCAAGTACGGGTAGTGTATTGGCGTGATCGAGACGCACCACCTGTCGAAGGTCTACAGCCGCGGACTCTACGCGCTGCGCGACCTGACGCTCACGGTGGACAAGGCCGAGTTCGTGTTCCTGACCGGACCGAGCGGCGCGGGCAAGTCTACGTTCCTCCGTCTTCTGCTCCTGCAGGAGCGTCCCACTGAGGGCCAGGTCTTCGTCAACGGCCACAACCTCGCGGTGCTCTCGCGCCGCGAGATCCAGGAGTACCGGCGCGGCATCGGGTTCGTCTTCCAGGACTTCAAGCTGATACAGAGCCGGACGATTCTCGAGAACATCTCCTTCGTGCCCGAGGTGCTCGGCGTTCCCGCGGCCCAGCAGCGCCGGCGCGCGTTCCAGGTGCTCAAGTGGGTGGGCCTGCAGCACAGGATGAACGCGTATCCCAAGGACCTGTCAGGGGGCGAACAGCAGCGTATTGCGATCGCCCGCGCGCTCGTCAACGATCCGGCGCTGCTCATTGCCGATGAGCCGACAGGCAACCTCGACCCCGATCTGTCGCTCGAGATCATGAATCTCCTGAGGGAGATCAATGCCGGCGGCACCACCGTCCTGGTCGCCACCCACGACCGAGAGTTGATTCGCCTGGTGGGGCGCCGCACGATCACGCTCGACCAGGGGCGTGTGGTCGAGGTGGCATGAGAGCAATCGAGTATGCCTTCCGGCAGGGCGCGGCCAGCCTCTGGCGCAGCCGGGGCGCGAGCGCGTTCGCGGTTCTCGCGATCGCCCTGGCGCTCGTGGTGCTCGGATCGCTGCTGCTGCTCACCTGGAACGCCGAGCAGGTGCTGTCGCGTTGGACCGCGGCGGCCGAGTTCTCGGTCTACCTGCACGATCAGGCCACCTCCGAGCAGCGCGGCGCGATCGAGTCGTTGATCGATCGGAGCGGCGTCTCGGCCGGCCGCGAGTACGTCTCCAAATCCCAGGCGCTCGCACGCTTCCGTCGCGAGTTCACCGAGCTGGCGGCGCTGGCGGAGGGCTTCGAGGACAACCCGTTTCCCGCGTCGATCGAAGTCCGGATCGGCCCGGCCGGCGACGAGGCCGGCCGCGTCGATACGCTGGTGCGTGAGATGGTGGCGCTGCCCGGCGTCGTGGACGTCCGGTACGACCGGGACTGGCTGGCCAGAATCGGGAGCGGCCTTCAGGGCTTCCGGGCGGCGGGCCTTGCCCTGGCAGTCCTGATGGCCGTGGCTGCCGCGGTCACCGTCGCGGCGGTGGTCCGGCTCGGACTCTTCGCCCGAAGCGAGGAGCTCGAAATCATGGAACTGGTCGGGGCGCCGCTCGCCTACATCCGTGGACCCTTCGTGGCCGAGGGCTTCATTCAGGGCGGGATCGGCGCCCTCCTTGCCCTCGCCGGCCTCTGGGGCGGTCTGCTGGTGGCCAACGCCTGGTGGGGTGCCGAACTGGCGGCCGCGCTCGATGGCGGCACCCTTCGTTTCCTCCCCTGGGCGCTGTGCGCCTACTTGATTGCCGGGGGGATGTTCGTCGGCAGTGCCGGCGGCCTGGTGGCCGCCTGGAGGGCGGGGGCAGGTGCCGGACCCGGGCCGCGTTGACACGAGCTTGCGGGGCTGGCTAGACTTGATTGGACGGGGGATATGCCAGCGCTGAGGAACCGCCTGTCCCGATTCTTGACCGACTCGCCTGCCGCCTGCGATCCGGTTCTTCACACCCTCTCCAATTTCTACCGAGAAGAGTTCGTTCGTTGTCAACGCTGCCTCGACGCGCAGCGCGAGCACTACTCCGCGAGCGCGATCGGCGACGTGGAGCGCGCCTTGACACAGGTGATGTCGCAACTGGATCGCCTGTGCGCCGAAGAGCGCGCCGACCAGGTCGTGAGCCACGTCCTCCGTCAGTTCGATCTCGTGGCCGGGCTTTCTGCCTGGGCCGATCCGCGGCAAGTGAACTGACTTCAGTCCTCGATCTCAGGGAACACCTTCGCATCATCGTCGGCGAAGCCATCGCGGCTGTGAACGCCGGAGGTCTCGTCGCGCGCGTGCTCGGTGGTGATATGGCAGATACGCTGAGGAGCGCTCGCGCCGTGGACGTCGTCGCGGCGGGCAAGGCGTCTGCTGCCATGCTGGACGCCTTCGCCGCGGCCGCGCCCGTCCCGCTGCGCAGGGTGCTCGCCATCGGTCCGAGATCGCCAACACTTCCGCCGCTGCCGCCGGGCGCGGAGTGGTGCGGCGCAGGACACCCGCTGCCCGACGACAACAGCCTCGCCGGTGCGCGCCGTGCGCTCGAGATTGCCCGCGACGGCGGCCCGGGTGATGCGCTGGTCGTCCTGCTGTCGGGAGGAGGCTCTGCCCTGATGGCGCTGCCGGCGCCCGGGCTCACGCTCGAGGCCAAGCAGCACACGGCGCGGACGCTGATGCAGCAGGGCGCCGACATCTACGAACTGAACACCGTGCGGAAGCACCTGTCCGCGATCAAGGGCGGACGCCTGGCCGCGGCTGCCGGTGGGTCGGTGCTCACGCTCGCCGTGTCCGACGTCGTGGGCGACGACCTCTCGGTGATCGCCTCTGGGCCGACCTGTGCCGACGACACCACCTACGACGACGCGCTGGCGGTGCTGTCGCGGCGTGGCGGCCCTTCGGCGTATCGCGAGGAGGTCGTGACGCATCTCGAACGAGGCCGGAAGGGTGAGATCCCTGAAACGCCCAAGACCGGCGACGCCCGGCTCGAGCGGGCGGCCGCATCCGTCATCGGTCCCCAGCGTGGCGCCATCGAGGGCGCGCGACGCGCGGCGGCGACGCTTGGCTACCACGTGCACGTCGTCAACGAGCCGATCACCGGCGAAGCCCGGGTGGCTGGACGAGCGCACATCGACGCCGTGTCTCGCGTGCGGTCGTCGCTGCCCCGGCCACTGTGCGTCATCTCTTCAGGTGAGACGACGGTCACCGTCGTGGGGAAGGGCACTGGCGGCAGGAATCAGGAGTTCGCGCTGGCGATGGCACAGTCGCTCGAGGCCGTCGGACCGAGCGTCGTGGCGGCCAGCATCGGTACCGACGGCATCGACGGACCAACCGACGCGGCCGGGGCCGTGGTCGATTCGACGACTCTGTCCCGCGCGCTGCGATCGGGGTTGGCTCCCGAGACGTACTTCGCCGACAACAATACCTACGCGTTTTTCGACAGGCTGGGCGACCTCATTCGCACCGGGCCGACCAACACCAACGTCGGCGACCTGCAGGTCATACTGGTTGGTGGATAAGTAGTGTCCGTTTCCGACAATCTCCTCTCACTGATCCGGCAGCACGTCCACCATCCGGCGACGGCGCGCGAACTGGCCCGGGTGCTGCGCGTGCCGCGCGAAGAGCTGCCCGGCTTCAAGCGCCGGCTGAAGACGCTGGTCGCCTCGGGGGATCTCCTGCAGATTCGTGGGAATCGCTACGGGCTGCCGGAAAAGATGGACCTCGTCGTGGGCCGCCTGACGACCAACCCGGGCGGGTTCGGGTTCGTGATTCCCGAGCATGCTGGTCAAGCCGAGGGAGGCGATATCTACATTGCGGCGGCCAACCTGACGGAGGCGATGCACGGCGACCGCGTCGTTGCCCGCGTGGAGCGACAGACCGACCGCGGCCCCGAGGGGCGCATCGTCCGCGTCCTCGAGCGCAGCCAGGCTCGCATCGTCGGCCGGTTCGACGTGGACGCGGCGGGCCTCGGCTACGTGGTGCCGTTCGACCGTCGTGTCCTGACCGACGTGCGCGTGCCGACGGGGCAGTCCTCGTCTGCCGAGGCGGGCGACATCGTGGTGACCGAGATCACGACCTGGCCGACGGCCACGCGCGGGCCGGTCGGTCGCGTCGTCGAGGTGCTCGGCCGCATCGACGAACCCGGCGTGGACACGCAGATCATCATCCGGAAGTTCAACATCCCCGATCACCACTCGGAAGAGGCGGTCGCCGAGGCGGTGCGGCTCGGGAGTGTCGTGAAGCCGCGGGACATCGAGGGCCGCACCGATTTCCGCAACACGACGACGGTGACGATCGACGGCGAGCACGCGCGCGACTTCGACGACGCGATCACGATCGCGCGCCTCGACAACGGACACTATTGGCTCGGCGTCCACATCGCCGACGTCTCTCACTACGTGACCGAGGGGAGCGCGCTCGAGGAAGAGGCGTACGACCGCGGCACGTCGGTGTACTTCACCGAGCGGGCGGTGCACATGTTTCCGGCAGAGCTCGCCACCGGGCTCTGCAGCCTCAATCCGCACGTTGACCGGCTGGTGCAATCGTGCCTCATGGAAGTCGACGCGCATGGGGCCGTTGTGCGATACGAGATGCACGACGGGGTGATCAACAGCGACGAGCGCATGACCTACACGGCCGTCAACGCGGTTCTGACCGAGCGCGATCCGGAGGCGATCCGCCAATACGGCCCGCTCGTGCCGATGTTCGAGCTGATGCGCGAGTTGTTCGAGATCCTGCTGCAGCGCCGCCGCCGCCGCGGGTCGATCGATTTCGACCTGCCGGAGGCCGAGGTGGTGCTGTCGGAGATTGGCGAGATCGAAGCCATCATCGCCGCGGAACGAAACGTCGCGCACCGGATCATCGAAGAGTTCATGCTGCTGGCCAACGAAACCGTCGCCTCACATCTCGAGCAGAACGGTGTTCCGGCGCTGCACCGGGTGCACGAGCCGCCCGACGCCAAGAAGGTCGAGGATTTCGAGGCCTTCATCACCACGCTGGGCTACAGCCTGGCGGCCCGGGGCCGCGCGCTCACGCCAAAGCACTTCCAGAAACTCGTCGAACGGATTCACGGCACGCCCGAGGAGCGGCCGATTGCGGCGTTGATGCTCCGGACGATGCAGAAGGCGCGGTACGACGCGGCGAGCCTCGGGCACTTCGGGCTGGCGGCGGAGCATTACGCGCACTTCACGTCGCCCATCCGCCGGTACCCCGACCTGGTCGTGCACCGGATGCTTCGCGAGTCGCGGCGCGGTCCGATTCCCGCCGGCCGCCTCGAAGAGCTGAACGAGGATCTTCCTGAAGCCGCGCGCCATGCATCCGAGATGGAGCGGCGGGCCGCCGAGGCCGAGCGCGAGCTCCTTCAGTGGAAGAAGGTGCGTTTCATGAGCGGCAAGGTCGGAGACGAATACGAGGGCTACATCACCGGCGTTGCCCCGTTCGGGTTGTTCGTCGAGCTCGTCGAGCACTACGTCGAGGGCCTGGTGCACGTGTCGAGCATGGCGGACGACTACTATCGGTTCGTGGAACAGGAGCACACGCTCCGGGGAGAGCACACGAAGAAGGTGTATCGGCTGGGGGATCGCGTGGGCGTACAGGTCGTGCGCGTCGATCTGGAGCGGCGTCAGATCGACCTGGGGCTCGTGGACGTGCTCGATGCGGTGCGGCGTGAAACGAGAGGAACACGGCCCATCAAGAGCCGGGTCAAGCCGAAAAAGGAGCGACGGAAGGAGCAACGGCCGGGCCGCCGCGAGCGGGCGGCACGGTCATCCGGGCGCCGCGGACGGCGCCGCTAGGGCTTTTCGGCGCCCTCGCTCCCTTCCTTGGTCGCTTCCTTGAAGTTCCGAATGCCCTTCCCGATCCCGCGCCCGATCTCCGGCAGTCGGCTGGCGCCAAAGACCAGGATCACGATGGCCAGGATGATGAGAAGCTCCGGAATTCCAATGTTTGGCATATTTCCCTTTCGGTCGGATTGTACCACGCTGGACGGTGCAAGGACGGGGGCCGGAAGGGCCCGAGAAACACCTGACGCGGTTCTCCCGTAAGACCGGAGTACTGCGGCAGCGTCTAAGGAAGTGTGGGCGTGCAGTCGCGTGTCAGCCGACATGGGACGTATTGCCGCCCTTGCGGCAGCTGACGCGGCTCGTGGACAATAGATCTCGACACTGCGGCCATGGCGGAATCGACGCAGCAGATGAAAAACGAACCCGAACCCGGCGAGCGTGCCACCGGGCACCTGAGGGTGCGCCCGGACAACTTCGGGCCGGTCGAGCTCCGCTTCCAGTTCGAGCAGCCTCGGGTCGGCGTCGCGCTCGGCGCCGGGTTCCTCGTGTACGCGGTCGTCATTGGCATCGCCCTGCTGATAATGCTTCTGGTCCCCAAGGAAGTCATTCAAGCCGTTGTCCCGAAGTTCGAAAACGTCATCTGGCTGCCCGATCCCGGACCGGGCGGCGGCGGCGGCGGCGGCAACAAGCAGCCCGATCCCCCCAAACCTGCTGAAATCGTCAAGCCGAAGCCGGCTCCCGAGCCTGAACCGGTGCAGATCCCCGAGGAGCCTCCGCCGATTGCACCGATCATTCCTCTGCAAACGCTCGAAGCCGTGACCACGGCGCCTGGCAGCCTCGAGTCCACGCAGGTGTCCAACTCGCTGGGCTCCGGTACCGGCGCCGGGGCGGGACCGGGAAAAGGCGACGGCCTCGGCCCCGGAGAGGGCGGCGGAATCGGCGGCGGCGTGCATCGTCCGGGCAACGGTGTGTCCGTGCCAACGCTCGTAAAGAAAGTCGACCCGCAGTACACGGCCGACGCCATGCGCGCAAAAGTGCAGGGTGTGGTGATTCTCGAGTGCGTTGTGATGCCCGACGGCACGGTCGGCAAGGTCGACGTCATGCGCTCGCTCGACGCGACGTTCGGGCTCGATCAGGAAGCCATCAAGGCGGCGAAGCAGTGGCGCTTCAAGCCTGGAACGCGGCAAGGCGAGCCCGTGGCCGTCCTGGTCACGATTGAATTGACCTTCACGCTGCGGTGAGGCGCGCATGAGCGCCACCCCTTCGACAATGCTCGCGCTGGGCACGAGGATGCCGGCGTTCCGCCTGCCCGACGTGAACGGCGCCATCGTGTCGTCCGACGCCTGCGCGGGCCGTCCCGTGCTCGTCGCCTTCATCTGCCGTCACTGTCCCTTCGTGCGGCACATCCGCCGCGAGTTCGCGCGGTTCACGAGCGAGTTTCTCGCGCGCGGCCTTCCCACGATCGCGATCAATTCAAACGACGTCGAGGCGTTTCCCGAGGACGGCCCCGAGGGGATGAAGCAGGAGGCGGGGGAGGCAGGCTACACGTTCCCGTATCTCTACGACGA
>DASTDQ010000241.1:0-6423 GCA_035710305.1 Vicinamibacterales bacterium
AGATCGGCCTTGTCGAATCCGTCGTAGCCGACCTGCGGCACGATACGGGCGAGGCGCTCTTCGACCATGGCAGGCGTGAATCGCCCCCGCTTCGCGGAAATGTCGTAGTTGCGGCGGATGGTCGCCATGCCCGCGTCGAGAGCCTGGGCTGTCGCGTCCGTAAGGCGCACCGTGATTCCGGCATTCGCACACGCCATCGCGATGCCGCCGCCCATGGTTCCGGCGCCGACGATGCCGACGTGTGCGATCTCGGCGGGCTTCGTGTCCTTCGGGACATCGGGCACCTTCGATGCGCCGCGCTCGGCGAAGAAGGCGTGGATGAGCGCTTTGGCCTGCTCGGAGCGTCCCAGGCCATAGAAAATTTCCCGCTCGCGCACGCATCCCTCGTCGAAGGGCAGCGTGGCCGCCGCCCCGAGCGCATCGACGACGGCCAGCGGCGCTTCCAGGCCGCGCCGCGTCTTGCGCGCGAGGTCGCGTCCCGCCTCGAGCATCGCCGGAACGGCGTCGCGGGCCGGCAACCGGTCCGTCCGCTCCCTCGTTCGTGGATGCGGTCCTCCCTGTGAAGCCACCTCGCGCGCGAACGCCGTGGCCCCCGCCTCGAGATCGCCGTCGACGATCCGATCGATCAAACCGGCGGCGAGTGCATCCGGCGCCTTGACCGGCTTGCCCGAGACGCACATCTCGATCGCCTTCTCGAGGCCGACCAGGCGGGGCAGCCGCTGTGTGCCCTCGGCTCCTGGGATGATCCCCAGATTGACCTCGGGCTGTCCCATCTGGCCGTCTCTCACCGCGACGCGGTAATGGCCCGCCATGGCGACCTCGAGGCCGCCGCCGAGCGCCGTGCCGTGCATGGCCATCACGACCGGCTTGCCCGCGTCCTCGATCTTCTGAAGCAGAAGATGCATCTCGGGCGCGCCCGAGTCGCTCCCCCAGGCCACCTGCTCGAGTCCCTTGATGTCGGCGCCGGCGATGAACGTCCGCCCGGCGCCGATGACGACCATGGCGAGCACGGACGAGTCGCGCGCCGCGGCAGTGACGGCCGTATCCAGGCCGTTGATGACTTCCGGACTGAGCGCGTTGACGGGTGGATTGTCGATGCGGATGACGGCGACGCCCCGGTCGAGGCGGGAGGTGACGGGTTGGCTCATCGAGTCCCCATCATATCGCCGCCTCTCGGCTTGCGGATAGCAGGGGCCCCGGCCTACTCCTTGCGGCTGTTCCGCGGCACGGCCGTCAGCAGCGCGATGAGCGCCTTGTCGCCGCCGACGCGGGATGTGCCGACGACGACGGTCTCTCCGACGAGCATCGTGAAGCTGCTGTCGATCAGCACGGCCGTTCCTGCATGGTGGGCAGGCTGCGTCCCAGGCTCGTGGGGTGTGAAGCGCTCGATTTCACGACGAAGGAAATCGAGCTGTGCGGCCGACTGGTTCAGGCGAGCAGTCAGCGCCCGCACATCAGGGTGATTGTCGTTGTACTTCTTCCTGGCTGATTCGTATTGCGCCGTGAGCTGGTGCCGCTCGGCCAGAGCGATGTTCTGGCGACTCGTCAGGTTCGCCAGCGAAGCATTGCCGACATGCGACACGCGCGACGGACTGGCTTCACGAAGCTCGAAGTTGATCCGTATGTGCCTCGGCTCGTCATCTGCCACGGCCGTGACCTGGGCCTGCAAGTCCTGTCCGGACGGGCCGCGCAAGCGCGTCGCAGCGGAGCTCGGGCCGAGCACCCACCCGGAGTCCAGAAGTGCGTAGGCCTTGTACGGCAGGAAGTCCTTCAAGTCGCTGAGCGCCTGCTGGGCGGCCTTGGGGAGACCCTCGGCTGACGAAGCGCTCTGCATATCGCCCTGCACCAGGACGATGCTGTATCCCTGCAGCAGGGACTCCGCCGCTGGCGCGGCAGTCTGTGCCGAGGCTTCCGCGGATGCTGCAAGGACCAGAAGGGCGACTGTGGCGTAGTCGATTCTCATCGCTATCCTTTCTTAGTTCTCCGTGGGGTGCTCAATGTGGTCAACGACGACGACAGGCAATGACGCTCGGTCAGGTTCGAGCTTCAGGCCCAGTTGTTCGCGAATAGCGGTGAACACAGGGACATCGGCGCTCATCTGCAGCGTGAATTCGTAATAGCCAGGCAGTCCGGTCTTGTCGATGACCTTCCGCCCGGCATAGAACTGCATGGCTCTCGCTACTGCTGACATGTCGATACCACCCGCGACCACTCCACCGCCTCCGATCGTGTAGCCACACGCCGCGGCGCCATTGGACGGGGTGGGCATCTGAGGCCGTTCACGCCCCTTTCGCTCGTCATCGGCGAAAGCCGCACAATCACCGTCATACCGCCGAAGTTGCGAACCAAGACGTCCATCGTCACGCGCCAGCATCAACGAATACGTTGGCTTCTCGCGCATCTCGTAGTGAGCAACGAGCTTGAACCGCTCAACGAGCAACGCGCGAAGCATTTCCTCGATTTCCATGCTCGTGGCGACACCGTTCGCTTTGGCCTCCACGTCGTAGTGTTCTGATGATGCCCAGGCTGGCGCGCCGATGACCTCAACTGCGTCCGGAAAGGCGGACCGAACCAGCACCAATGCCGTTCCATCCACCATGACAAACCGGCCTCCGGGCTCCGTACCCGCGCGACGTGCCCCGTCTCCAGCGATTGAGCCGCTGGTGTTGCGCTTGATCGACGCGACCTCAAACGTGCGAGTCTGGCTACCCACTACGACCACGCAGCAGATCCACACGATCAGGCCCATCCACTTACACATGGCAACCCTCGTCGCTGATGCCTCGCTGCTATTCCCGGAATTCGGGATTGAACACCCAGATGACGCGTGTGCCGCCGGGCGTCTCGAAAATCAGTTGCCTTGTGACAGGCGGGGCGATGGTTGCGC
Organism: Vicinamibacterales bacterium; assembly: GCA_035710305.1. GTDB lineage: Bacteria > Acidobacteriota > Vicinamibacteria > Vicinamibacterales > UBA2999 > Gp6-AA40. The sequence continues at coordinate 2,888 of DASTDQ010000241.1, forward strand.
CATTGGCCGGTCCGTCCTCGCGGGGTTCTTGTCGGGATTCGCCCATCCAGCCCACCACCCCGATTGCGGCGCCGGCCAGAGCCACTGTCGCCGCGCCGAGCAGCGCGCGCCGCCCCGCCGTGAAACCTGGTTCGTGCTGCTGCCCCGCGGCGATGACGCGGCGGCGCATCCGCTGCACATCCGCATCCGGCAGCGGTGGCTCGCTCGCGACCGGGTCGCCACCCTTCAACCATTCCTGGAGGCGGCTCATGACTTCTTCTCCTGGTCCCGAATCACCCGTGCCAGCTCCCGCCGGCCCATCGACAAATGCCACCGCACGGTCACTTCGCTGACGCCGAGCAGGACGGCGATCCGGTTGACGGGCGCCCCCTCCAGCTCGCGCATCACCACTACGGCGCGCCGGCGCGGGGCCAGTGCGTCGAGCGCGCGCCACACCACCGAGCGCGCCACCACCGCCGACTCCGGGCTGGCCGGAGGCAGCACCCTCATCGAGTCGCGTCCTTCGGCGAGCAGCCGTCGCCTCGCCGCCTGCCGCCATTGGTCGCGGCACAGGTTGACGAGGACACGCACGAGCCAGGCCTCTTCCTGCGTCAGCCCCTCGGGTACGGACCCGGGCGCCCGCGCGGCCCGCAGAAACGTCTCCTGCACCAGGTCACGGGCATCCTCGGCGCTTCGCGACAGCCTGCGCGCCAGGCGGTACAGGCGTTGATGATGGGCGTCGAATAACGCTCCGAGTCGATCGACGGCTGCGTCCGTTCGCTGCTCGGGCAGCGCCACCGCCGCCTCACCGGTCATCACAGGATTAAACGAATCAGCCGGGGGCATTGTTGGTCGCGGCTACATCATCCCACCCAGGCTTGCGGGTCCGCGCTCGAAGACGTAGCCTTCAGGGGTGACCGTCGTGCAGCGTCCATCGCGTGTTGGACTGGTGGTGATCGTGCTCGCCGCCGTCGGCTGGGTGGCCGCCGGAGCGCAGCGGCGCGACGTGTTCATCGGGTCTCGCGACCATTCCGCCATCCTCTACTCGTCCGGGCCCGTGTCGAACGCGGTGTCCGCGCTCGATGCGCGCCTCGAGGCCGGGTCCGCCTCTCTCGCCTTCGACGAGACCAGCGGATACCTTCGCGCCGTGCTGAAGAGTTTCAACGTTCCTGTCGAATCGCAGACGCTCGTCTTCTCTCAAGCCAGCATTCAGGCGCCCCTCATCAACATCCACAACCCGCGCGCCGTGTATTTCAACGACAGCGTTGCGGTGGGATGGGTTCGAGGCGGGTCGTTTCTCGAGGTTGCCACGCAGGATCCGACGCAGGGCGTGATCTTTTACGACCTGCAGCAGAGTACCGGCGCACCGCCCAGGTTCAGGCGCAACAACGACTGTCTTGCGTGCCATCTCTCATGGGAGACGCTGGGCGTCCCCGGGCTCATGGTACAGAGCGTCTATCCAATCCCGGACGAGAACTCCTACGCCAACGGGTTCACGACCATTCACGGCAGCCCGCTCGAGCAGCGATGGGGAGGCTGGTGGGTGACCGGCGATCACGGCGGCGCCAGGCACATGGGTAACATCCCGGTCATGCCGGCCGACAAGGGGCGATCGAAGCTCGCCAACCCCACGCGGCCGCTGGCCTCTGTCGAAGGGCTCTTCGACCTCAAGGGATATCCGAGCGCGTACAGCGACGTCGTCGCGCTCCTCGTGCTGGCGCACCAGACCAACATGACGAATCTGATCACGCGCACGGGGTGGGAGGCGCGCCTGGCGGCTGCGGCGCCGAGCCCCGATGCCTCGTCGCGGGTCGCCGAGTCGGCGCGCGACCTCGTTGACTACATGCTGTTCGTGGACGAGGCGCCGTTGACAGGGCCGGTCAAAGGAGGGTCGGGCTTTGCGGAAGCGTTCGCGGCCCGCGGACCCCGGGACGGACAGGGGCGGTCGCTGCGCGACTTCGACCTCCGGCGACGGCTGTTCCGGTATCCGTGCAGCTACATGATCTACACGCCGGCGTTCGACGGCTTGCCGCAGGCCGCCAGGGATGCCGTGTACGCGCGGCTCTGGGAGGTGCTGTCGGGCCGCGAGGCCGGGGCTCGCTACCGGCAGCTCACGCTCCAGGATCGCCAGGCCATCGTCTCCATCCTGCGAGAGACAAAGCCGAATCTCCCGGCCTACTTTCAAGCGGTCGGGTAGCCGCGAGGCCTCCGCGTCGCGCGGCTGGTCTGCGTTAGAGTAGATCGCTCATGCGACTCCGGTCCTGCCTCATCGCGCTGGCCTGCGCCGTGTTGGCGGTCGTCTCGATCGAAGCCCAGGGCGCTCACTCCTGGCTTGCCCCGCTTCGCGCCGACGCCGATCGTTTGATGGCCGCCGCGACCGCGGACGACTTCGCGTGGCAGCGGCTCGCCGAACTGACCGATGCGCACGGCGCGCGGCCGAGCGGATCGGCCAATCTGGCCCGTGCCATCCGCTGGGCGATTCAAACCATGAAGGCCGACGGATTACAGAACGTGCACGCGGAGCCGGTCATGGTCCCGCATTGGGTCCGCGGTCGGGAGTGGGCGGAGATCGTGGACCCGCCGCGGCACCCGCTGCCGATCCTCGGCCTCGGTGGCACCGTCTCGACGCCGCCGGGGGGTGTGGAAGCCGAGGTCCTCGTCGTGAGCAGCCTCGAAGAACTCCGGAGCCGGGAGACGGAGGCGCGCGGCAAGATCGTTCTTTTCGACGTCGCGTATACGGGCTACGTCGATACCGTGGGTTACCGCAACAGCGGGGCTCGAGAGGCCGCCCGTCAAGGCGCCGTCGCAGTGCTCGTTCGTTCGATTGCGCCTTTGGGCTTGCGCACGACGCACACTGGAAGCGTCACCTACGCACAGGACGTCGCTCCGATTCCCGCTGCCGCCGTTGCCGTCGAGGATGCAAACCGCCTGGCGAGGCTGACCCGCGGGGGGCGATCGGTACGCGTGCGTCTCGTGCTCGAGGGGCACAACGAACCGGACGTCGAGTCAGCCAACGTGGTGGGAGAGATCGTCGGGCGCGAGAAGCCGAACGAGATCGTCCTGCTCGGCGGGCACTTCGATTCGTGGGATGTCGGCACGGGCGCCTCCGACGATGCCGTGGGCTGCATCGTCACGTGGGAAGCGCTCCGCCTGATGGTGAAGCTGGGCATCCGGCCGCGCCGGACCGTCCGCGTGGTGCTGTGGACCAACGAGGAGAACGGCATGCGCGGCGCGTCGGCCTACGCGGAGAAGCACGCGTCCGAGGCGTCCGATCACGTCTTCGCGCTCGAATCGGACCTGGGCGTCTTTGCTCCCGCGGTGCTGGGCTTCTCGGGGAGTCAGCAGGCCCGCGTCGTGATGGAGCAGATCGGCTCGCTGCTCCGTCCGCTCGGTATGCACGAGATCACGACGGGCGGCGGCGGCGCCGACATCGGCCCCATCGCCCAGGCGGGCCGCGTCCCGACGATGGCCTATGTCGGCGATGCCGCGCGCTTTTTCGTCATACATCACTCGGCCGCGGACACCGTGGATCGGATCCAGCCGGAGGAGGTGTCCAA